>QIDY01000393.1 GCA_003228495.1 Nitrospirota bacterium | reverse complement strand
TTATTGCCGCAATCCATCCTTTCCATGACCATCCCATTGGCAGTGGTCCGTTTATTCTGCAGGAAAGACCCGATGATACGCGTCTCATCCTTAAACGCCGAAAAGACAGCCAACTCATTGAATTTTTGAAGATACCCGACCCAACGGTGCGAACACTGAAGCTATTAGCCGGCGAAATTCATCTCCTCCAAAATGATCTTCCGCCGGAATTAGTGTCCTATCTCTCCAAGCAGCCGTTCATTTTGTTACGACAACAACAAGGATCAAATTTTGCCTATCTCGGCTTCAATCATCAGGATCCGGTTGTGGGCCAGGATTTGGTACGGAAGGCCATCGCCCAGCCATCGCCCACGCCATCAACCGTGAACAGATCATCCAATTCGCCCTGGGAGGTCGAGCCCGACCGGCTCAGGCCCTCTTCCCCCCAAACCATTGGTTAGGAACTTCCCAATTAGAAGGTTATCGCTATGATCCACCACAAGCGAGGGCGCTGTTACAACAAGCGGGATTCAATAGTACGCGACGGCCATCCCTCATCTATAAAACCTCGACGGACCCGTTTCGGTTACGATTAGCCACGATCATTCAAGATCATCTCCAGCAGGTTGGCATTGACGTATCTATTCACAGCCACGACTGGGGCACCTTTTATGGGGATATCAAAACCGGACGTTTTCAGATGTATAGCCTGGCCTGGGTCGGGCTCAAAACCCCGGATATCTTTCGACATGTGTTTCATAGCCAAGCCATTCCCCCGCTTGGGGCCAATCGCGGGCGCTACGCCGACCCGATAACCGACCGACTCATTGCGGAAGCGGAACACACGTCCGAACATATTCAACAACAAACGCTCTATCGAGCACTACAAGCGCGCCTATTAGACACCCTGCCATATGTGCCCCTCTGGTACGAAGATCATTTTACCCTTTCAACCAGGGCCATTCAGGGCTATACACTCAAATCCGACGGCAATTACGATGGCCTAGAACATATTCGGTGGACGGAATCGGCAACAATCCAACCTCCGATAGCCAAGCAAGTTGAATTCGCGGTGGATAGACTGAAGGCTGAAGGCTTTTAGGGGCCGATCATGCGTCATCATCCGACATTTCGGGTCTTATGAGTGATAGCCTTCAATCTTCAGCCTATTTACCTGAGTAGTGATGCCAATTCTTTATTTACCCATCGTCGACTCGGATAACTTGTCTTCTTCACCATGCCTCATTTCATATTAACGAGAATCATCAGTGCACTGGTGGGTTTACTTGGTGTTGTTAGCCTCGTATTTTTTCTCATTCACCTAATCCCCGGAGACCCCATTGATGTCATGCTGGGCGAGTCAGCCCTCGTCGCCGATCGAGAAGCCTTACGTCAGGGACTGGGCTTGCATCTGCCCCTCTATGAACAATGGTGGAATTATCTCACTGCGCTTGCCCGGGGCGACTTCGGACATTCCTTGTTTTCCGGCCGCCCCATCACCGACATTCTGCTAGAACGCATTCCGGCCACGCTGCACCTCAGCATCATCGCATTGATTGTCGCCATCATCATCGCCCTTCCACTTGGCTTGCTGGCCGCCACGCGCCAACATTCCATCTTTGATTATGGCTCCATGGGATTTGCGTTATTCGGAATTTCCATTCCCAATTTCTGGATGGGGCCGTTATTAATTTTGGTGGGAGCCTTGTGGCTGGGTTGGTTTCCTGTCAGCGGGCGAGAGGGTTGGAATGCCGTGGTCCTGCCGGCTTTGACGCTAGGCACGGCCATGGCTGCCATCCTGGCAAGAATGATTCGGAGCAGCCTCTTGGAGATTTTAGGAGAAGACTTTCTTCGAACTGCCCGCGCCAAAGGACTCTCCGGAATTCAAGCCATCTTTCGCCATGCACTCCCTAATGCGCTTTTGCCTGTCCTGACGCTCTTGGGACTTCAGCTTGGGGGCTTGTTGGGTGGCGCGGTCATTACGGAAACCGTATTTGCCTGGCCCGGCCTAGGGCTGCTTATGATTGAAGCCATTCAGCAACGGGATTATCCGGTCGTGCAAGCTGCGGTGCTATGCATTAGCGTGACATACATCTTCGTGAATCTTATGACCGACCTGGTGTATGCCTGGCTAGATCCTCGCATTAATTGGCAGAGCCATTCATGATGCGCCTGTGGCTTCCACTCTGCATCATCGGGATTTGGGGAATCATCGCTCTGGTGAGTCCAGTGCTTCGCTTAACACCTAACACGGTTGAGCTTACTCACATTCTGGTTGAGCCCAGTCAGGACTATTGGTTCGGCTTTGACGAACTTGGACGTCCGATTGCAGATCGCCTCATAACAGGAGCCAGAACCTCGTTTCTCGTTTCCCTCAGCGTAGTAGCCTTGGGCATCCTCATCGGCGGGATACTGGGAATCGCGAGCGGGTACTTCAGCGGCTGGGTCGATCAGGTCTTTGTTCGTATCGTGGATATCATGCTTGCGTTCCCTGGCCTACTGTTGGCCATTGCCTTAGCTGGAGCACTGGGACCGGGAATTGAAAATGTCGTTTTGGCTTTAGTCATCGTAGGATGGGTGGGCTACGCACGCCTAGCGCGTGGCCAAGTGTTGGCCCTCAAACACGCCGACCACATAGTTGCCGCTCAAGCCATGGGCGCCACACCCTGGCGCATTATGTGGTGGCATCTGCTTCCCCTGATCACCGCCCCCCTTATCATTGAAGCCAGCTTTGGAATCGCCAGCGCAATCATTGCGGAAGCTGGATTGTCTTTTTTGGGCTTGGGCGTTCAACCACCGCAGGCCTCATGGGGCAGCATGATTCGCGATGGTACCCGGTATATGCTGGTCGCTCCGCACCTGGTCATCATTCCCGGCCTCACGCTCATGGCCGTAGTCCTGGCCGCCAACCTCCTCGGCGACTGGCTCCGCGATTGGCTGGATGTCAAAGAACCGAAAAAGGCGAAGTGACGGAAGAAAAATTCCAAAACTTCACGCTCTCAGACCACACCATAGCCCTCTCTCCCCGCGAGTCATGGCAAGATATATTTCATGAAAACGATACCAAGTGCTTAAACTTGCTATTCCCCCTAACAAGCCACGGAAAATAGAGCTGATTCAAAAAGGTAATAGGGGTCAGACACGATTTAATTCAAGGTTGACCCCTCGTTTGTAACAGCTGCGCGCGCAGCCGCCATTTTCGCTTCAACCTTATACTTCGACTGTTTATCTTATTGTTGTATAAAAAGGTCACATCCTCATCAAGGGGTTTCCGTTTTTTCAATGGGCAGTGGAAAAGAGATGATGATCCCGCCCATGACATCCCCCAACTTGAAGTCATGCTTGCTGCTCAGAATATGTCCATTGTGACAATTCACACAGGCCTTTGAGACCGCTCGATCCGCATAGATGGCTTTAAAGAACCGCTTATCCCCTCTGGTGATAATCCCGCTATAGACCTCATCGGGATCCTCGGCCACAACTTCCAAGCCCGTCTCTTCAAAAACGTTACTCGGCCCATTTTCCTCGTAAATGGGCCACAGACTGGCCAGACGAAAGCGCAGATCAGACCCACTCATTTCTACGGTCTTCCCGGCCATTAAGAGCATTTGCGCCGGAAGCGGAAGCGCCTTTCGTTGTTTCCAAGCTTCTGCTGCGATAACCACTCTTTCTTCTTGCAAACGATCCACTACATGAGTGGTATACAAGGCCCGATCCGCTGCAATAACCGCATGAATATAATTAGCCACAACTTCAGGTGAGAAACTCACCTCCAACTCCTCTTCATTAGCAGCAAAGGCTATCCCTAAACACCCCAAAAGCATTACAGCACTCACGACTGATCCGACAATGATACGTTTCGTGTTCATGACCGCCCCTCCTTTCGCCACTTTAAAACCCGTGGATAGTACCTCGAGCCAGCCCGAATCAGCATTAGCATTAGCATTCTCCTGCTCGTTTCACGATTCCCCATAAACCTTAAGAGCCCCACAGACCAATAAGGCTCAAATACTTTCTACGGAATTTGAAGTTTTATCGAAGGAATGATTTCCTCTCCCTCTTTCAACAACTCCAACCCAAAACGCGGGTTCTCTTCAATCTCATGGGCGCTCCGCCGCCCTTGGGGAGACTGGTACACAAAATTAGCCCCCGTGGAAGCATGGGCCTTGACCGTTACCGGTTGTTCGATAAATTTTTTCATGCCAGGGTGCCAAGCCGCAAGAATATAGTCCCCAGGCGGAACATCCGTGATAGAAAATTTTCCATCCTCTTTGGTAATGAAAAAATAGGGATTCTCGGCCACTAAGCCCCAGGCGAACATATAGGGATGAAATCCGCATTGCATCACAAACAAATTCCGCCCTTTTCGTAAATGAATTTGTTCTATCATGGGTTTACCAGCCATGTATTTCTTCCCAAATATTCCTGCAAGCTCAAGGAAGGGATTCATGGGCAACGGCCGATTAAACAGGACTCGTGCGCCCCGTTCTCTGGCGGTTTCATACCCCTGAATATCATGTTCCACAGGATCCATGTTGACAACTTCAATTTCATCCTTATCTTTTATGACATTCATGAACGGAATAAAATCACAGTCGATTGACTCAATCCTGACCTTTGGTATTGTGAACGCTTTTCCTTTCTTGACATTCTTGAGCATGACCACAACATCTTTGAGTTCTTTATCCGGACCAATGATAAAATCCTCAAGAAGCCGCCATCCGGTTCCAGTGGAAATAGTGCCACAAAACACCGGGTCGGGAATCGTCACCAGATTAAAGGCCATGGGGCGAGGTTTTCCGCCTTCAATCGTCACTTTTCCCTGAATCGTTCCTCCGTTCGTGACCTTTATTTCACTGTAGGACCAGGCAGTTTGCCCAAAGAGTATCCCTAACCCTAGCCCCATTATTCCTATGACTAATAATCTGCGATTCATCAGTCCCTCCACAAATCAGTTATCTTCATGACCATTGGTATTATACAAAGACCTGAAACCTAAAAAAATAGTGTCGCGTTTAGGAGCCTGCCCGAGTCCAGATTTGAGAGAAAGTTCGTATTAGCTGAGATATGGCCCGCGTTTGTCATGACATATTTCGGGTCGTCAATACACATGAATAGCAAAGTCTTGTCTCATTCAGTTGGGATCTTTTTGAACAAGTTCTTTCGCTTCTTCGATTTGGTCATTGGTCATAGTTGCCACCAACTTCGCAAGATCCGTTTTGGCTATCTTATCGCCCTTCTGTACGGCCAAGGATAGCCATTTGTAGGCAAAAAGGAAATCTTGGGGAACTTTCTCTTCCCTCGTGGCAAACAAAAATCCGAGGTCGGCCTGGGCCTCTAAGAGCCCCTGGTTTGCAGCGCGCGTATACCACTCAACGGCTTTTTCAGTACTTTGTTCGAGGCCTTCCCCATTCAAATACATTTGCCCAAGTGCGTACTGAGCAGGTGCCATCCCCTGGTCTGCGGCTTTCTCGAACCAGCCCACAGCATTCTTCACATCATCTTGGTTCCCTCTCTCTTGGCGATACAACACGCCCAAATTGTTTTGAGCACCTGGATGTCCTTGGTCTGCTGCTAACCGAAACCACTTGATGGCTTCAGTAAAGTTTTCTGGAACGCCAGTGCCCACGTTATACATCCATCCCAACGTCACTTGTGCATCCACATGCCCTTGCTCCGCAGCCAGTCGGTACCACTTCGCGGCTTCCTCCGCATCCCGTTGGGTACCTTTCCCTCTATTATAGAGTTCTCCAATAGCCGCCTGGGCTCCAGCATGTCCTTCTTCTGCAGCGGAACGAAACCGTTTCATGGCCGTTTCGTAATCACCGGCTTCGAGCGCTGTGACACCTTCCTGATAATTGGCTTCGACATTTTGGCAACCAATGGTTCCTGCGACCAAAGCCAAACAACAACTCAGCATGATAATGGTAAATTTCATTTTATATACGTGTCACAAATTTGGTGAAAAAACTATTTGGGTTTTCTGAGGCCCCCATCTTACCAGAATTTCAAAAAAAACGGGGGAGCCCGTAAAGGCTCCCCCGTTCAGAAACGCCCCGTCTTTCTAACCCTTCTCGGTTATTTAAAAGACGTCGGAGTGGGCTTAATAGACTCCGGCCCATCCAATTGAGCAGTTTTACTTCCTGGCGTTGCGGCTCCACGGATCGATTGAATCCGTTGATCATTGGGAGGCAACACTCGGAAATAACCCCATTGGCCTGACTGGGCATAATTGAGCCGCCCATTGGACCAGACATAGTCCCCACTATTGGCATTTCGGCCACCAGCGGAAGACATGTACACATCCAGCCCTTCAGAACTGGCGAACTCCACGGTGCTGATCATGTCAGCGCCTTCCATAAATGGCTCAATCGGCCATTCATGGTCTTCGATGGTGAACATGCCGTTCTGTTCACTGGCCGCTCCGAAGACATGGACCCGAACCGGATCTCCTGAATGGGCCATGATGATGGGTGTGACGGGATCTTGAGGATTATCCACCGAACAAGGCTGGAACATCCGACCAAGCGAACACCCGGCTTCTTCCCGGTAGGGGTAGGGTTCCGAGCGGTAGTTCACGCCCGTGAGCCCTGCCACATTCTGCACGTATGGCATGAAGGATGTCCCCATGATGTTGTCCTCGTCTTGGAAGTACAAGGCCGCATCACGGTAATTTGCCCGATTCTCTTGGCCCGGGATCGTCCGGTCCACAAGGACATCAGCAATCCAGGCATTCTTCAGAGAAATATCTGCTCCGGTTTGAGGATCTCGATATTGTGATCCTTCAGGGCCGATGATCACCCCTCCGAACAACCCGTTTCTGACGTTCATCGCGACATTCCCGAAATCCCAGACCACCATTTGCATTTCCCCGTTAAAGGGATCGGCATAGTAGGTGTAGGTCCGGCTGGCCCCTGGGGCCACGGTCTGATCTCCAGGATTGTTCCCAAGGTTCACCCCCAGGGAATCCTTTGGATCAAACGCCATACCAAAGGCCGAGAACGATGCCCGGCTTTTCTTCATCTTATTGGTGAGCTTGACTTTCATACAATCGCCCACATTGACACGAAGAGTCAGCGGCATAGGTTGCGCGCCGGCTACCCGCGTTAAATCTTCCTCCAAGACATAAATCTTGGCATCCGGATTCTTGACTTCGATCTTCCGTTCAAAATCTACTTCGATGGCTTCAGGCACATTCGGATTGAAGTCCATCTGCGGATAATCAATTGCAACCACATTGAACTTCTTCACCGGAGCATCACTCGGGCACACCGGAAGGGCTTCCGGAATTCCCTCACTACCTGTTGCCTGATTTGGCAAAGGCTGGAGATCCGAAACCGGCTTATCAAGCACCCGAATAATTCCCCACGACCCTTCCGAAAACTTAGAAAATCTTCCGTTGAAGAGCATATAGTCCCCCGCTTGTCTTCGAGGACCACCAGCATCCGGAAGAACCAGGTCATACCGCTCGGCAATGCCAATATGGAGCGAGTTTTTCCGATTGGCATCTCCGGCATATCGTTCCGACAGGAACGTATGTCCTGAGAGGGTCATAACATTGCTTTCATTCATGGTGACATCCAACATCCGGAGAACCATCGTATCCCCAAGGTAGGCACGGAGCATCGGCGTAAATGGATCACCGTGCACCGCACTACTAAAGAGGACTGACGTATCCGAATTGTTGGCCAACCGTTGGGCAAATGGCTCTGCCCGCCAGTTGAACGTCCCACCTGTTGTATGCGTCCCTCCATTCAGGAAGGGCATTGGGGTCATTTTGATCAAACTGGTCTCTGGCATAATGAAGGCAACAGTCCTTCCAGCCTCCAACGCCACTTC
>QIDY01000383.1 GCA_003228495.1 Nitrospirota bacterium | reverse complement strand
ATGGCCTTCGCCGCAGCATTGAGCTTAATGGGAAATCCTTTCCCGCAAAAGAAGTGAAACATCATGTCAACGTGGCTCATCGCCAAGTCACGACAATCATCCATTTGGCCAGATTCTTCTGCCACAATCACGAAATCGAATCCGAGCCCATTATGCGTAATGATGGTATAGCCTTCCTTCAATTTTGTTTTGAGATGCTCTACAAAAGCCGTGACGTCCTGCGTTGTCATTTGTGGCGCAGGAGATCCATCCGCATTTTTGGAGTAAAACGTCACAGCCGAAGGTTCATCGCTACACCATGTCGCCATACAGGTAATACCCAGAGGGCGGTGATCATGCAAGTCACCGAAATTTTCAGGCAAGATTTTTGCCGTTTCAATATCAAAAGCCACATACTTACGAGGCATTGTTAAACCAGAATTAAGGGGACACTGATAAATTAATAACTTAATTTACTTCCATTTCTATCTCGTTGTCTAGACAAAATCTTAGGCCTCTTTTCGAGGCCTGTGAAACCGCTGGTTGAGAGATGGTCAAACGAATCGATATCTCCGTAGAAGATATCCCTAACTTTGTGGTCCCCCAATAACAAATCAGGGCCTTCGCCGTTGAGAGCGCGTTTACCCGTCCCTTGTGAGTGATATATTCGGGCGGGACGCCATAGGACTGGCAAACATCCTTTATTAATTTCTCCAGCGTCCATCCGCTTCTCTTTAATCGACTTTGCGCTTCTATTTGTAATTCATCTTCTTTCAACGCCTGTTCCACAAATCGACTCTCCCCCAGAATGCGCTCATCGCCTATACGAGCTTCATGATGAGCTCTTTTCTCTCGGATATTTTGCCAACCTCCATAACTGCGGATCAGTCCCCCTCCTTCAAAATCAATGGCGGCTGGACTGTGCAGGCCGTCGTTGATAAAGGCTCGATAATGTCGCCTCCCAGCATCGATTCTCCGGCCAAAGCGACTGAGAACTTCGTCGCGAGCCTGCCACTCTCGAATGTGGTGGCCCATGAGCCCGGCATGTCCCGTCCACCGGTAACGATCCAAATCGCTTAGAGTCTTAACGATCTTTGCCTTCAGGGGATTGATGTGGATGTAGCGGACGATTTCCAGAAAATAGGCTTCCTCGTCACATAGAATGGATTTATAACGATTTTGGAATACGTATCCCACGCGTCGATGCCGATGGTTATATTGCGTGGCATAGCCACTTAAGACTTGGCTCATTATTTGACTGAGAGCGATGGTACTCACTCGGATCAACAGGTGGTAGTGATTAGACAGGATAGCCCAGGCCATACATTGACTGTGAGTCGCTTCTAGACCGACTGCCAGCCGTGACAACAGATCTTCTTTATCTTCCTTTGTCTTGAAGATGTTCCGACGTTCCAGGCCTCGACCCATGACGTGGTAGCAACCTCCCGCGATATGCAATCTTCCGATTCTTGGCATACCCCATACCCTACCTCGATTATTTCTCTTTGTCTATTAAATTATTAATTTATCAGTGTCCCCTTATTCTTTTCTTCTTTTCTATCCTATTCAAGAGGAATCGTGATTACGATGCCACCCATGACGCTATTCAAGGCGAAGTCGCGCTTTGGACTAAGTGGATGAGCGTTATGGCAATCGATGCAGGCCTTGGCGACCGCGCGATCAGGGTAAATCGCTTGAAAATATTGCTTTTTCCCGCTCGTCACAATACCCGTATGAGGCTTATCCGGATTGCTAGCCACCGCTTTCAACCCGTCACGTTCGAACTCCGTTGCCGGGCCATTCCGGCGGTAAATAGGCCAGAGGCTGATCAGACGATAACGGATACCACTACCGTTTTCTGCCACCAAACGTCCAGCCCGTTGAAGGAACTGGGCTGGCAAGGGTAACGCATTGTTTTGTTCCCAATGTTCAACGGCCAATACGATACCTTTTTCTTGCATTCTTTTGACAACAAGGGTGGTATACACGATGCGATCGGCCTTAATAATTGCATGAACATAGTCTGCTACTTTTTCAGGAGAAATGCCGGGAACTGCTGGGGGCTTCTTACCACCAAATGACATAGCTGCCCAGTTTACTAAAACGAAACACACACAGAGGATGCCAATCCACACCATTGACTTTCTCAACCTTGCCATAATGTGTCCTCCTTCATGTCAGACGAACTATTCTGATTGAGAGGGATCCTGATCTGACAAGTTGTTCCCTCACCTTCTTTGCTATTGACAAAGATCTGTCCTGCATACTTCTGAATAATTCGCCGTGCGATGGTTAACCCCAGGCCGGCACCTTCTCCCTGTTGTTTGGTCGTAAAAAAAGGATCGAAGAGTTTGGGCAACAAATGGCGCGGAATCCCCTGACCATTGTCTTGAATCGTGATCTGGATTTCGTGGTCATGCGCAGTGGTGGAAATCTTCAAGATTCCTTGGTCCCCGATGGCTTGAACAGCATTGGTGATGATGTTGACGAGAGCTTGACGCAACTCCTGCGGATTGCCCATAACGACTGGGAGATCTTGATAATCTGTCTGGGTATCCAAGGACGAGGTGTCATAAGCCTCTTTCACCGCGTTGAGTGCATGCTCTAATTGCTCATTGATATTCACTTGGGTCGTGGACCCTTTGACCTGAGAAGTGGCCTGTCCGGTAAAGTCCTTAATGATCGAGGCCATGCGTCGTCCATGTTGAACGATACTATGGGCATACTCCTTAATCTGACTCGTGTTCTCCTCGTCCTGAATGGCTTCACCGAGTCCAATGACCCCGACGAGAGGATTATTCAGCTCATGGCCGATTCCTGCACTGAGGACGCCCAAGCTGGCGAGCTTTTCTTCCTTGATCAAGCGGTCCTGTAATCGGCTTTCTTCCGTCACATCTCGAAACACCAATCCGACTTCCTGACTTTGGCCAAGACGTGCTCGTACGCCAAACCATTGGTAACGGTAGGTCTGCCCATTGATATGGATTTCTTGACGATCCGAGGCAGAGGTTCGATCTGTGGCTTGCTGAAGTGGGTCTCTCAGTCCCTCAGCGGTGCGCCAGGTGGGTGCAGACGTCTCGGGTGTCTCTCCGGTGGAATGGGCCCCGATGGCTTGAAATTCTTTTCCGATTTTCTGTTGTGTCACCGAATCGGTATCGAGGATCGTGAAGAGAGATTTGCCTTCAAACTGTCCGTTATTTTTCAGACGAAACGCCTCTTTGGAGGCACGATTGAGATAAACGACCTGTTGCTCCTGATCCAACATGATCACGGGGTCCGGGACACTATCAAGAATTTGAGCCGTGGATTCTTGGAGATATTGGACTTCCTGAGATTTGGTTTCTACCTCACTTTCAAGCCCGGCGAACGCCGAAGCCAATTTCTGGTTCATTCGATTGATCTCGTCGGCCAGTTCTTCAATTTCGTCGCCGGTCTTGAGAATGATAGGTTCTTGCCATTCACCATGACCAATGAGCTTAGCCGTTTCTTGGAGTCGACGAATGGGCGTGACAATACGACCGGCCGCAATAGATCCAAGTGCAGCCAGCAATGCGACCGACAACAGCCCGAAGACCGAGACCCACGTAAAGAGATGTTCTATGGGAGCAAATAGCTCGTCAGACGATTGCCAGACAAACATATGCCAACCTTTTCCTGTAGAGGCTTGCGTAATCCGGCTTATTGTGGGAAGGGGGGCAAAACCAATAATGGAAGAACGCACACCACCATGTCCATCGCTTGGAGCCGGGGTCCAGCCATTATGCATCGGTGTCACCAGAGGAATGATCTGGGGGTCGCTCAGGCGAGTGCCTGTGGGCAGAACGGGACAACTGAGAACGGTGCCATTGCCATCGATAAGCATGACGTGCCCGGTTTTTCCAAATCGAATGGTCTCGATATGGGAAGCAAAAAACTCTTTGGCATCATAGATTCGATGTACCACGCCAACGACCTGATACCGAAGACTGTCCATGATCGGTAAAGAAAGAGTAACCGTATAGACCCCCAATTGTTCATTAAAGGCCACGTTTTCGATATATGGTTGACCGACTCCATTCTTAAAGGCACCTTTCCACCACGATTCATGGGAATGGGCATAGGGCACATCGGTGTTAAGCGTGGCGATGAGACGTCCAGCCACATCGGTGAGAAAGAGCCCACGAGTGGCGGAACGAGTGACGACGGGAATTGGATGCCCCGGATCGACATAGGTTCCGCCATAATATCGTCGAAGTATGGTGACCAGATCATTTTGCGTGAGGCTTTGTACAAACTCAGGTTCCTCGTTCGTCCACGCCTGAGTTTCTTGGACAATTAGTGTTTGCAATGCTTCATCGGGATAATCGGCAAGTTGATCGCGTCGAGTCTCTAGCGTATGGATAATGGTAACGTCAGTGGTAATTTGAGAGGTTTGCGCAAGTTCTTCATTAAAAATCAAGTCAATTTTTCTGGCAGTTTCTGTAGCCAGCGCCTCAAAGCTCGTCCCACTTACCTCACGAATTTCCTTCGTTCCCTGGAAAAACGCCATGACTAAGCCAATGGTGAGGGGGAGGGCTCCAACAAGGAGCATGGACAAGATCAGTTTTCGTTTGAGACCTCTCTTGCTCTTAGCCGCCGTTGTGTGTTCGCTGGCCGTATCCATGGATCCCTATCCCGCTTTACATGGAATTACTAACCTTTGGCAATTCGATGATAAACGTGGTCCCTTCCCCGACTTGACTCTCAACAGTGAGATTACCTCGGTACTTTTTGATGATTTCTCTCACGTTATGCAAACCTAGCCCTGTTCCTTTTTCTGGCGATTTGGTGGTGAAAAATGGGTCAAAGATTTTTTCAAGATTTTCTGTGGATATACCACAACCGGTATCGGCGATTGAAATCTTTCCAATCCCGTTTTCACAGCAAGATGAGAGGGTCAAGGTTCCCCTTCCGTCCATCGCATGAATGGCATTGGTCATGAGGTTGACGAAGACTTGGAATAGTTCATTGGGGTTGGCTAAGACCTCGACTTTCTCATCAAAGCTTCTGACAATTGAGAGGTCTTGAAGGATGGTCGCATATCGTGCAATCTTTAAAGCCTCATCGAGCTTGGCGTTCACATTGACCGGAGTGGTATCGACGTCTTTTGCAGCCCTGGCATAGCGCGTGATATTTTGACAAATTCCTTGAATCCGTTTGCCGGCTTCTATGATGCTTCTTGCCCGTTCATGGATCACTGGAATATCAGTTTCTTCAAGAATATTCTCTGAAAAGGCCAATAAGATGTACAGAGGGTTATTGATGTCATGAGCGATCCCCGAGGCGAAAGTGCCCATGCCAGCCAGTTTCTCTGTTTGAAACAGTTGAGATTGAATTTTGGACACATGTTGAACTAAGTCCCACAACACTTTTGAGGCGGCTCCTCCCAGAACTTCGGTTTCAGAATGCTTATGTGTCGCAACCAGTCCGTCGATGTTGGGATCTCCAGTCACATTCACAATGAGGTGAATATCCGGCCGACGAATGAGACTCAAGAGGTCCTGTGTAATGGGGATTTCAAGTTGTCTGGCGTACGAAAGGGCGGGAGCGGACGCATCCTGGTCCGCAATCCCTGCCACCGCAACTCCTGGGAGGTGGGTAAGGAGCTCAAGAAGGGCAGTTCCCCCTTTTCCTGCTCCTAGGATGACGACGGTTGTCCGATCTGGGTTGTTCATCGTCCTACCTTAAGGCAAAGGAGGGACATTCGACCGTCGAAATAAAGCAGGGGTATAACTGTGAGACGATCAAAGAGGACAGAGAATACGTTGAGCAGAAAGGAATACCCATGCCCCACCCCTTGGTCCAGGTCTCCCTCTAACCGGAAGACCTGTTACCAGAATGATTGCAACTGTCATTCAAGTTGGAGAACATTGCCTTACATTGGGTAGGCCGTCCTCAAACCTCTTGGGGAGAATTCTACCGTTTCCTATGATGAATGCCTAAAATCCACGGACTTCCCGCTGCTCGAAGGCTTTGGCCACTGAGGCTCTCAGCTTCTCCGCTTCAACGGGCTTCACGAGATAATCCGAAATCCCGTGCTGTAACATCGATGTGGCCATATCGAGATCCGGAAATCCTGTTAAAACAATCAAGGGAACACTGGGCCATTCTTTTCGGTAATAATTAAGGACATCAATGCCATTCATGTTGGGCATGCGAATGTCCGTAATAATGAGGTTCAGCAACAACGAGTTTTCGCCTTTTTTTATTTCTTCGATGGCCTTTTCTCCGTCTTCAGCCTCAACGACATCATACCCGGCTTTTTCTAATGTCATGCGAACCACTTTTCTGACATCGGGCTCGTCATCGACAACAAGCACAAGTCCTTCAGACTTTCGACCGCTAAACATACCAGCTGTTTTCGACTCACTCATACAGTTCCTCCTCAGTAACAGTAAAAATTAGAACAGGTTCGTGTATCGTAGCTTTAATCCTTAGGCTCAACCATAAATTGGTTAAAGTCGTATAATGTCGAAAACAGCTAAAAATTGCAAGTGAAAGTGAATTAGCAATTATCCTACTACTGAAAGTCATACTGGAAGGGGTTATTTCAGACTTCAGTTTTTCTTTGTATGGCGGCAGGAATTGCCATATTGTCAAGGAGAATTGGACTCTCATTCCTGGAACGGCAATCTATCCATAAAAGAAGTGTGAAGCAAAAAAGGTAGAAAAGGCACGACCCTTCTTCTTTCTCGCTCTTTATTTCTCACTTTTTACTCCCCACTCCTTACTTCTCACTTCTTTCAGCCGTCATTTCAAGAACACTGAGCCTTCCCGCAATTCACGGAGGCGTTAACAGGAAGTTGGATCGTAAAGGTGGTCCCGTTCCCTTGCTCACTTTCCACGGTAATGGTCCCCCCATGGACATCTACGACATCCTTGACAATCTTGGTGCCCAGCCCCGTTCCCCCAACTTTTTGGCTAATGGTCTCATTGGTGAATAAACTGTCACGAATCTCAGGAGGCATGCCGTTGCCCGTATCGGCTACCGATATCATCACGGTCGTTTGATCTGAGCCCACTCTTCCCCCAATAGTGACTGACCCGCCATGAGGGGTTTCAGGAATGGCATTATTGACGAGATTGTACAGAGCATTGAATAAACGATTCTGGTCAGCGTGAATAAGAGGAAGGGAGTCAAGTTCTTGTGTATGCAAGGAAACACCTTTTTCGATGCCATAAGAACGTAGGGATTCAAATACCCCCTTCACAACTCCCGAAATCTGGCAAGGAGTAAAGCGAGGTGTGCTCGTTTTCCCTTTGACCGTATCGGAAATCTCTCGCACCCTCTCGTGGACACGACGGGTGTTATTGATGACCATTTCTATGGCTTCCGTGGTAAATTTTTGTGTGGCCTCCACCCGCTTACGGTTTATGTTGGGCAAGTCTTGGAAATGATCTCGAAGCTCTTCTTCTAGCAACGTGGCACCGTTGAGAACAGGCATGAGCATGTTCTTGATATCGTGAGCAATATCCCCAAGCACCCGGGCCACTTCTGCAAGTTTAGCTTCTTCCACCAATTGTGCTGTCATTTGCTTTCGATCAGTGATGTCCCGAATTATGCCGCAATAAAATTGTTCGTTTGATTCTGCTGAGCGAGTGAGAGACAGCTCAATAGGAAACTCTTCTCCGCTTTTTTTCAAGCCAT
>QIDY01000147.1 GCA_003228495.1 Nitrospirota bacterium | reverse complement strand
ATCAAGGAAGAAATTGGGTGAATATAATCCTTGATATGTCTCATTTTTTTCTCTTTTAACGGCAAAGAGTTTGTGACTACAAAAGAAAGGACATTGTCCCTCTTTAGCGAGCCTCCTGTAGTTGAGACCGTTCTCGGGGTTCAGTTTGTTCCTTTAAAAGGATTTGGGCTTCAACACTTTTGATTATTCTGGTCTAAGGTCCGCGAAGAGTATCCGAAGTTGGTCTCTCAGCCTTCTCTCCCTCGCATAATTGAGAGCTTCGAAGAGAAACTTGTTCCAAAACCTGAAATAACAGTTTCTCTTTCAGACAACCCGCACGATCTCCGAGGATGGTATCTGAATCACTCAGAAACTTGGCTCAATCAGTTACAGAGTGATCGTTTCCTTTACAACTGGAAAAAAGTTAAAGGAAACGAAATCTATCCTCAATTTGACACGATTCAGCCTGAATTTACGGTAAATTGGGGGAAGTTTTGTGAATTTTTGACCGATGAAGATATTGCCAACCCTGAACTCACTCAATGCGAAGTGACATATGTTAATCACATAGAAATTGGAAAAGGATGGGATTCATTTGGGGAATTCGACAAGGTTTTTGCTCCTTGGTCAGGTGAATTTTCTGGTAGCTTTTTGCCTACCCCAGAAAAAATGACTTTTAATACAACTTTTTTAATTCCAAATAAAAAAGGAAGGCTTCATATTTCTGCCATACCGGCTATTAGAAGAAACGACGGCAAGGAGATTATCAAGGTTGAAATTTCTGCACGAGGCCGACCTATTAACTCTATCCTCGATGCAATCTTAGAATGGTTTCAGATTGGGCACGAGTGGATTGTTAAAGGGTTTACCGACTTAACCACTGGCCACATGTATAAAATATGGAGGAAAACCATATGATTCTTGATGCCCCACCTCAAACATTTTTCGAACAAAGTGATTG
The DNA here is from genome assembly GCA_003228495.1 of Nitrospirota bacterium. Taxonomy (GTDB): domain Bacteria; phylum Nitrospirota; class Nitrospiria; order Nitrospirales; family UBA8639; genus Nitrospira_E. Next base: position 6,723 of record QIDY01000147.1, on the reverse strand, counting down.
TGTTTACCTTTCAGGGTCTCCATCTACATGGACAAGTGAAGTTTCTGTGTATGGGTTGCTTCCATGGAAATTACAAACAATTTATAAAATTCTAGGGCTTTCCAATTTGGAAGAAAATTGGGATTCATATGGAGGAAAGCCAACAGATCAAATAATTATTAACAAAACCGTTGAATTAATTCAGTCATTATCTTTTCCTTATGACGAAATGCCCCTTCCTGCAGTAATTCCCACTTCGGAGGGGGGGCTTCAGCTTGAGTGGAGTGAAGGAGGAAAGGAACTCGAAATTGAGATTAGATCCAGTGGCGACATTGAATGGTTTATGTGTCAAAATGGCGAACCAATTGAAGAAGGTTTCGTCAAGGAAATAGCACAGCTTAATTCTTTGGTGTCATGGGTTTTTGCAGTATGATCATCAATCTTCATTCCCCCAGCCATGGAACAATTGACCGATGACCTACAAATTTTAGATGATGAAATTTTATACCGAAGGGTTTCCCCGCATCAAATAAAACCAGATGGACAAAGTTGGCGTCCTTCTTCTGAAGTCTTTATTACCAAAGAAATGTCCGTCCGCTTAACTTCGCTTGTCTCGCCTGAAGAAGCCTTAGAAGGTTATCCAAGTTTTGGCTTAGTTTCATTTACAGCCCAGATCGTAAGGGAAACGGATGCATCATTGCTCGCCTCAAGAATGGCCCTATTATTGGCCACGCGTTAGTTTGTCCAAAAGAAAATGTAACTGGTCGTATTCCAAAGAGAACTGCCAATGAATTGAGGAAAGCGTACGCGTGGGAAAAACTACCTGAGATACCTAATAATTCATAGAGTCACCCTCCAACTTCAACTACGGTTTCGGCAGTTTCTCTTTTCCTGAAATTCTCGCCAGCATTTGAGCCTCATGGGGCAGATTTTCTAAGGCTTATATTTTTACTTAAACCAGGCTTTGAATCATCTGCTTCAGGTTCATTCCACTCTTAGGGACGCCTGGCCTCTTTCCCCACTTCTGTCGCTTCTGACCTTCAAGCCACGCCAAATAGGTATCGTCGCTTTCTGTGTTCCGAATCCCTAAGGCGATTTCCAGTAGATAGGGGATTTGTCGAGATTGATCCCGGGACATAACCTGGCCGTTTTTTCTGATGGTTTTTTAAAACGTGGTATCCAATTGCATTGTGACGGGTGCGGTAATTTTACCGATGATCTTCCTCCTTGGAAAAAGTGGGTGTAAAGGAGGAACCGAGGACCATCAGTTAGTCTCCGTAGAGACTCCACCAAATTTTCTCAATTCGTGGAAACGTCAAAAACCCTTATGAGATAGTAGCTGGGGGACCAGGAATCGAATCTGGGTTCTTAGAACCAAAAACCTACCCCATTCTAGGGCCTGGTCACAATTAACGTGCGAATCGAAGGACGTGAACTTTGTACTCTCCACCTACTTTCTTTCAGGATGAATAACCGTTTGGGGTACTCACTGACTTGGTTTATGGTAATCTCGATAAGCATGACTAAAATTTTAATTACTCATATAAGCTAACAGTGCTGCACAGTCTGCTATTTTCTAAACCTTCAATTCATATGAGCCAACAATTAAAAATTCCTGGATTAGATTTAGAGGATAATAATAACCCATCTCCCATTTCCTCGAAAAGATATTCACGTAGTTTCAATACTTCAGAATCTTCCGGCAACGTACCCTCTTTCATAATTCAAAGAAAAAAAACTGAAACACAATCCCCGACAAAAATTTCTTTTTTTTCTGCCCCTCAAGCATCAAAAAACGATAATTTGATTAAGCTTGTTTCTGGGATATTTAATGAAAGTTTTGGATATCGTCCAGACGGTCGGCAATATCGACTTGGTCCTAAATCGACCGCTGAAAGGTTGGAATCAACGGATTTTCTTTTTCTAGCTGGTGGTGAAGAGGGAGGAATTGGCTATTTATTTGGTAAAGAAATTCCTTGCTCCAGCGGGCGAGTTTCCTGGATCGAATCTATGGCAGTCTTACCACTTTATCGGCGCCAGGGAATTGGTACAGCTTTAGTGAAGGAGTTTGTAAAGAAAACCAAAGGATCATTGAAATTAGGTTGCGCGACTCCAAATCCCATTGCAGCTCTAGTGATTACAGGAATAGTTTCTGGAAATCTTTACATTTCCCCTCGTCAGCCCGGTTTTTATATAAAACGCATGCTTCGAGAAATACGAAAACATTGCTTTGATCTTCGAGGGTGTAAAATTGATGATGATAATTTCCGGATAAAGACAGGGTTTAGTCCCCTTTCTCGATCTGACCAAAGAGATTGGTATCCGCGAACTTCAGCCCCCCCTCCATTTTGGTGGAAGGGGATAGAAAATTTACCAAATGACTATGAAGCTCTTCTTGTCATTGAAAGAAATGACTCTATTTTGAATTCAAATTCAAAATCCATTCAAGATTGATGTGCCATTCCCGAACTAATGCCAATCCCAGCCTATGATTATGTGTACGAAAGTTTTCCAGGTCCCACCGCTTCCCAAGACCCTTCTTTAGTATCTGGTGTCTCCTACATCTTCAGTAACAGTTTTGGTATTAACCCTAAAACCAACCAGCCCTATAAGTTAGGCCCCGGAAAAACAAGACGGCGGTTAGAATCTACAAACCATCTGTTTCTTGCCAAAATTTCTAAGGGAACACAAATTGGTTACCTTTATGGGAGAGAAATACCATACTTGGAAGGCCCTATTGGTTGGATTGACTCCCTTGCTGTCTTGCCAAACTTCCAAAGAAAGGGAGTTGGAACGCAACTTGTTACCAACTTCCTGGCCTATTTTTCCAATGCACGGTGGTTAGGTTGCGCGACCCCAAATCCTGTAACAGCACTCGTTGTTTCTAAAGTCGTCCAAGGAACGGTTTATGTTGGAGAATGCAATCCCCCCCAAGAAATAATTACCATGATAAATTCTATAAGAGCACATTGCCCTGATTTAACTGGCGCAGAGTTCAATGCAAAATCCCTCTTAGTAAGGACAAAATTTAGCCCAAAACAGTCAGGGGACAGCAGGGAATGGAGCCCGCCTGAACCTTCAGAACCTCCACCCTGGTGGAGTTCACTAGAAAATTTACCTTCTCAACATGAAGCACTCCTTATAGCCGAAATTTAGTTCCCCCCTTTTGTATTCACTTACATAGGGTTGTGGATGCCAAAATTTCTTTTATAAATATCCCTCAGCTAGCTGCTGGCTGTATCCAAGAATGGATTTATGAAAGGCACGATGCCGATTTATTACCGGGCTTCCTTCAAGGTGCCGACAATCGGAGAAGTTTGTTTGTAACTGGGAGTAAAACTGGGATTCGCGTGATATACGAGAGAGAACGGGAAGTGAGCAAGCAACTGAAGGTATTGAGGAAGTAGCATGGCTGGGGGACCAGGAATCGAACCTGGGTTCTTAGAACCAAAATCTAATGTCTTGCCCCTAGACGATCCCCCAACCGAGGTTGCACTCTAAAACGGAGGCCCGCAGGCCGTCAAGATCATCAGGGCGCTAATACACGCGCCCGTAGACAATCCAATGCCGATCATCGGGCACATCCACCATTAAGCGGCTTAAATTCAGTTTCGCCAAGTGCGACGCCACTTCATCTTCGGTAAACGCCGCCAACAATGAATGATAAAAATCCTGCCGCAACCGCTCCGGTTCACCGGCGGCCTGTTCATCCACAATAGCCTGTGCCGCTTCAGGATTGTCGGGACGAAGCAGATCCATGACCAGCACAGGGCCACCAGATTTCAGCAAAGTTTTCACGCTATACCAAAATTGCAAAGGATTCGGGACATGATGCACCAAACTATTGGAGATGATCGCATCAACCGGAGAAGATAAACTCACGTCTTGAAAGCGGTGACAGAGAAACTGAACACGATCATGGAAGCCGGCTTTTTTCACAGCATGTTCTGCATAGGCAATCATGGGTTGAGAGGCATCAATGCCCGTTATCCGGCACGTGGGATGACGGCGGGCCAAACGAATAGGAATGTCTCCCGGACCGCAGCCCAAATCAAGAATATGGGCGCCTTCCAGATCATCGTACAGACCACAGAACTGATCCACGAACCCTTGATTCTCCTGCTCAAAATCGGCTCCTGCATAAGCCAGCACTTGCTCCGGATCATCCATCACTTCCGGTTCGAGCACACGTTCCATCATGACAGATCCCCTTCATGCAGATTGTCCACACAGACACGGTCTCCCTGTCGCACAGTCCCTTCTGATAGCACTCGAGCATAAAGCCGACTCCACCCAGGATGCAGCTGCTGATCAACCCGGTGATAATCTCTCTTATGAAACCACTGCGCAATGCGTCGACAGGGCTCACAAAAGTCTGTGAATTCGATGCGAACATTTTCTCCAACGTTCATGCGATCCCCCGGCTGAATGTGCGCCCAATCCAGCCCGGTCACAGTGAAATTTTCTCCCAAGGCTCCCGGGTACATGGTATGTCCCTCTTGCCGAAGCGCTTGAATCAACTCGAGAGAAAAGACACAGATGGCACGATCAGGTCCACCATGCAGTACTTTATTGCGATGCCCATCACGGCGTAGGCCTTCTACCGAAACCCGGGCTTCGGCCACTGGCAACTTCGGAACTCCGCCCGGTGAATAGTTTATTTGGTAGAGAGAGGGAAAGGAATCCATGGAGATTGATGATACAAGGAAGACTAGGTGGAATCGTAGCCAGGTCTAGCATAGCGGGGCAAAGAACGACCTGCAATCAGTTGGAAAACTTACCGGTGTTTTGTAACGACCTTTTGAATGAAAGTGGCTATTTCTCGAAAATAGAGTTCCCCGCCAACAAACGGGACATCGTTATGATCGGCTCCTGAAACGACATACCATCGTTTCGGTTCAGGGGCTGCCTCAAACACCTGGCGCCCCAAAGCCAGTGGCACAATCGAATCCTGTTCTCCATGGATCACCAACAAGGGAACGTGTAACGCACGAACTTTTTCGGCGAGGTTAAAGTCCACCTCCATCAACCACCGGGTCGGTATGCCAAAATAATGGTGGTCGGACATGGCCTGAATAGACGGAAAAGATCCTTCCACGATTAACCCCGCTGAGGGACGCCGAATGGCAACTTCTCCGGCCACGCCTGCACCCAGCGATCGACCAAAGATAATCAGACGCTCCGGGGCAATTCGGCGTTGCCGAATAAGATAGTCATAACTTGCCAGACCGTCCTGGTAGAACCCAGCCTCGGAGGGCACACCCGTGCTTCGCCCATATCCTCGGTAGTCAAAGATCATGACGGATATCCTACGTTGATACAGTTGGCGAATATTTTCTAAGCGGTGACTTACGTTCCCCGCATTGCCATGACACCAGAGAAGAACGGGGTTGGTCGGCCCGGCATCGATAAACCACCCAAAGATCGTGACGGTGTCATCCACCGGAAGCCACACCTCTTCCAAAGGAAGGCCACTGATTTGCGCCCAATTCCGATCATCCCAAGCCGACGGCTGGAAAACAAACACGTCTTCGAACATGCGCCTATTGTATCAGGAAAGATCACATGCACAATTCAGTCGAAATTTTGTATTGCCGAAATTTTGAGCGGCATGGAACTTCAGGTACAATTTGCATGTCGGCATCAGGGGAACAATAAAATAATGGCAACCTACGCAATCGGAGACATTCAAGGATGCATGGGCGCATTGCACCGCCTCCTGGATCACCTGAAATTTGATCAGGCTCACGACCGTCTCTGGTTCGTGGGAGATTTGGTCAATCGTGGTCCACAGTCCCTGGAAGTGTTGAGATTCGTGAAACAACTTGGCACATCCGCCGTCACGGTGTTAGGGAATCACGACGTGCATCTCCTTGCGTTGTGGAGCCAGATTGCCCAGCCGGGTCGGAAAGATACCTTGCAACCTATTTTAGCGGCGCCCGACGCCGAAGAACTGCTCGACTGGTTACGATTTCGCCCACTGCTCCATACCGACGAAGGATATGTGATGATTCATGCCGGCATGTTGCCATCATGGTCGATTGCCAAGGCAGCCGCGCTGGCCCGCGAAGTCGAGGAATCATTACAGCGTGACGACTTCCAAGAGGTGTTGCCGGCCATCTATTTTCGAAAAGCCGTAGAACCTTCGGCCAACATGAGCACGGAAGAACGCTTAGGGTGGACCACGAATGTCTTCACTCGCCTGCGGGTGTGTACCAACGAAGGGGTTCCGGAGTTTTCATTCAAAGGGCCACCGGAAGAGGCTCCGCCAGGCTATTTCCCCTGGTTCCGAATTCCCAACCGTGCGACAAAAGAGGAGACGATTATTTTTGGCCATTGGTCCGCATTAGGTATCGTCCAAGAAGAACACATCGTGGCCTTGGATGGCGGCTGCGTGTGGGGACGGGAATTGGTGGGCATGCGACTCGAGGATCGCCAGCTCTTTCATGTTGCCTGCCCGAACCGATAAAACCGTCTTTCCCCTCATTCTCTCCCATCTTGTTCTCAATCGAAGCCCTCCAACCCCCAAACAACGAGCTTGTAAATTTCAGACCCACCTTCAACAGCCGTCACTCCTCTATGTATCTAAACAGATACACTTTTTATCTGTTTAGATACCAACTTTCTTCCCTCCTCGTTCAGACACCCTATTCAAACAGTAGAGATTTGATAGAGCCCAATCCCCTTTCGTGCCCATCCCCCAACGTTTTTCTTTATAGGTCCCCAAGGCATTGATCTTGCTCA
>QIDY01000157.1 GCA_003228495.1 Nitrospirota bacterium | reverse complement strand
AAGGCGGACTGGATCGGCATCGTTTGGATGAAGGGCATCCAGGCATTGGCTATTTGGCGATCAAGTCAGGCGCGCCGGTCATTCCAGCATCAATTGTTTGGGAAGGTCCGCATTCAGTGACGTCAATGGTCAAAACCTTATTTGTTCCAAGTAAAGCGACGATTCGGTATGGCAAACCCCTGCAATTCCCTCAAGAATCCCGGCCTAGTAAAGATTCCATGCAATCCTGCACAAAGGAAGTCATGGCGCAAATTGAGGAGTTAAGGAAAAGCATCCTGTCAGGTGTTTCTTAAACCTAACTTGTCCATTGCTCTTGGTAGGGCCAGGTATCTATTAAATTTCCGTCATACCCGCAGCTGTAGAGCCTGCTCCTGTAGTCGTTGGCAGGAGCGGGTATCCATTCAGAAAGCCCTGTCCAAGATAGATTCCCGAGGTCAGATTATTGAGTATGACCAATTGAATTTTTCCGGGTTTCATCCAGGCGGTTGAGATCCTTTTGTTTCGGCAAAATGACCCAAAACCATGGTCACCCGGCGCGGTCATTTTGATCAAATCCAGACCTGCCGAATCCAACGGCGGCAGAACTTGCTGCGCTCAAACAGTGCTCGCCGGATTTTTAGATTCAGCAAGGCTCTTGACCACGCCGTATGCGACGGAAAAGAAAAAATGAGTTAATTAGTGAAGGTTAGGGTTTGGGAATCCATTCCCCATCAGATTGCATGATGAATTGTCCTGATGGGGTTTTTTTAATAGCCTTTTTCCCCGCTAAGGCTTCGACGGACGAGAGGGTCGTGTTATTTTTCTCCGCGATGCCCTTGTAGACATCTCGGCGTTTTCTATTAATGTCTTTCATTAATTCGACTGTCTTAGAAGATGCAGATGGTTTGACGAGTCCCAAGTATCCGTCGGGGCGTTCTCCAAGCAAGCCCTGTTGTTTGGCATCATCCAGGGTGACCCCAAAAGCTAAGAGGGGAGTGAGGACTAGCAGGATAAATCCTAAGACAATGGCAAAGGTTTTATGATGTCGGTTCTGTGTTCTCATGTTGATACCTCGTGTTTATTAGAAGAGTCCGCTTTGATCGGTAAAGACGTTTTCTAAATCTTTGTCGACTTTAACGCGAATTTCATGGTCGATTTTGACATTCAAGTTTATGGTAATCGGTTCTTTGGGAACCGCTACTTCCACGCGAGGAGTGCAGCTCAAGAGAGCCATAGTGGTGAGCAACACAAGGATGGTGGCGAGGTTGGGAAATACCTGTTGCCTTCGAAGTCGTTGAGTCATAGTTTCCCCTTGTATGCAATAAATGGGCATTGGCAATAAAAAATTCCTTTAAGGGAGTCCTGAAGGTTCTTTTTTCTTCTTGGCTGATGTCTTTTCCGTCCCGGCCATCATTTCTTCAATCTTATTGTCCAGATCTTTTACGAGGGACAGGCTCTTCATGAGGGCCGGAATATTTTCTTCAAAGTTCAGGTTGAAGTGAATGGGAACACCTTTTCGGAAGTCCGGATTTTTCCCCTCTAATTGCGTGGCTAGTTTTAGGATACCATTTTTCTCATAATCGACACCAACCTCTAACTTGGAATACTGATAATTTTGTAAGGTTTTGACGATAAGATCCAGGTTCGGTTGGCTCTCTGCCCACATACTCGCGGTTTCTTCCGCGACTTCCAGTTGCAGGGTTCCTCCTGGTGGCCGCGCGGTAATCGAGCCCTGATGAACCTCGACATCCCTTCCAGAGATGACCAGGGGAAGGAGGCCATCAAGGGTACCGGTGCCTTTCACCGTCTCTTGTTGTTCTAACCCTAAAACTTCTGCGAGATCCAGTCCTTGGATTTGGAGAGTTACCTCATGGGTTGTGGCTGATGAATCAATTACGGCGTTGGCTAGAGAGACTTCCCCTCCCAGAAGATGGGTGCTCATGTTCGTGATGGAAAGCGTTGGCATCGAAGCTTGGGGAAACGTTCCCGTTGAAAAGAGGAGTGAGGTTTTTGTTAGCCCAACAGCAGATTGTATATTTGTGATGTGAAGAGGGGTAGGGGGGATGCGCAGGGTTTCGTTTTCGCCAAGAATTTCAATTCGAGTGGTGAGGCCTTCTATAATGTTGGGTGTGACAAACCCACCCATTTCTTTGAGATCCACGATTCCATGTAGACGTTTGAGATGAAATGATTGGTCGGCTTTGCTTGGGCTTTTGCCGAAGGTCACTTCTGCCGAAGCTGAGAAGGTTCCGTGCGTTACGTCCATCTCTGGAAAGGGCCAGGGCTGCATGAGTTGGCTTAAAACGAGTGTTTGAGGAGCGAACTGAATGGGCTTTAGCGCCATGGTGCCCGAGCCTTTACCTGTGAGGAGGTTAAGCCTGACTTGCCCTCCTACGTGTAGTGGATGCTCAAGCGTTTGCCGTTTGCCCCTTGAACTGAACCGTCATGGATGTTGGGTTGACCGAATACCGGATCTGCCAATCGGAAATTGGGATCTTTATGGTGTCAAATGGCGGCTGCAACTGTGTGATCGTGGTTTCTGCATTTATCATCCATCTCTTATGTGTCGCGGTCATCATAAGGTCCTTGGTGAGAATATCTCCTAATTTCCATTGTCTGTCTTGTAAGAAAAAAATCGGGAGGGCGAGGGTTGAGGCTGCTGCCTGCAATTTCCACGTTTGAGGTTTCGTGTGATAGGTCCAGGAGAGCCCTTTCGGAAATCGGCTCTCCATGGCAGGGATATGCATTGTCTCATTCTTCACATTTGAAAAGCGCAGTAGAGATGTAGGATTAAGCTTGACCTCAATCCGACTTGCCGATAATGCCACGGAGGCCTTTGCCTCTAGAGACAGAGTTTCCAGGCTTAGAGATGGTGTTAAAGCCGGCTTGAAATGTGTGGAGATACTCACATCTCCTTTTCCTTCAACCCCGCTGGATGGCTTCCATAGAAGACCGTGTGGAGAGAGGCGCATATCCAGTTGCTCCGAGGCATTGTGCATGGCAATGTGAATTTTCCCGGTTGGAATCTGAATAGCATCCAGAGGTTGCTTGATGGGGACAACGACATGAATCGGTTCACGAATATTCCACCTGAATAACCGAAGGCCTTTGTGCGAGATGAAAGGATCGAATGACGGAGGGGTTAAGGAATCCAGAAAAAGATTGACACTTCCAGCGGAAGAGGGCTGCAAGATAACCCTGAGGGCAGGACCTCCCACGAAAAAATTTCCTTGAGTGAGAAGCTGAATATCTTGAGCAAAGGGAGGCCATGATGGCATGTGGGCATTTAACGTAAAATCCCCCTGGATGGGTCCGATGGAAGAGGAAGCTTGTGATGGTTGTTCATGGATGGTGCCTATCCATGTGCCGGAAAATGTTCCTGTCACAGACTGATATTCAGGGGGAAGAGGGTACAGTGCTGCCAGTGTGTGGATTAAAGGATGGAGTTTGAGGGTGGCCTTACCTTGAAGCTGCAGGGCGGAGGCAGACCGTTCCAGTGAGGTTTTTAGATCAACCATGGGGTCTTCTGGAGCGTTTGTATGGCTTCCGGTAATCGATACCGCGCCATTGTGGGTCAGGGAGAAGGTGAGGAGATTAAGGAGGAGTCCGTCTCCTTCAAGATGTATGAAGCCCTCATACCTTTCCCGAAGCGCGCGCATATTTACGTTGAGTGAGATCTGTTGCAAGGTCGGTGGAGCTAAAGGATTAGAAATGTCCACGTGGTTGAGACGGAGATGTTGGAAAGGCAGGACAGGGAGCAAGTGCCCAGAGCTCAAAGACTTTAAGACAAATTGAGAATCCGTCTGTGGGGCAGGCAAGGATGGCGATGGAGCTGAAGGCCTTTCAAGTAACGAGGAGGCCCATACAATTTTCATGTGTTCAATGTTCACGGCCTCGACAACTCTATTCAACAGAGAGTCAAGGGAGTAGGTAATTTCCGTATTGTTGATGATGACGGATGTTGATCCCGACTCTATTGGAGTGCGGAACGACAAGGAAGGGATCGTAAGGGCATATGTGCTCGGACGGTCGATGTTGATTTCGACGTTGGTAAAGCCATGATTGGTCAATCCCTGGACGATCACCATGCTGGCAATTGTGGGGAAAAGCCCATATGCCAGGCCGGAAAGAAGCAAAAGCCCGATCACTGACCATCCCACAAAATTAAGGAATTTCATGATTGTGATTGTGGGACAAACATAAAGGGATCAAGAGCCGAGGCGATTGGAAGGAAATGATGATGGGGGTTGGTCATGCATTCCACAAATTTATTTTTTAGGACGGAGTTATAGTTCATAGTAGCGTGACGGTATCTTCACCACAATAGGAGGATTAAAAAGGGTCAGACTCGATTAATTTACCTCAATAAATCTTAATCTGATGGTGGTACTTCTAAGCAAAATGTCCTTGTCGATTTAAGATTGTAAGTCAAGTCTAACCCCTTTTATGTCTCACGTGATGCCTAGGAGGCTGTCCGAGATGAGGTTGGTCTACTGTGGTTGCGCCGGATCAACGAAGTAAAAAGTGAGAAGTAAGGAGTGAGAAGTAAGAAAAATGGAAATATTCAGTGACCCTGACTTTTCACTTCTACCTTCTTACCTTTTACTTAAGCCTACTTCGTGACGATCACTAATCTCGGACAGCCTCCTAGGTTTTTTTGTTGGATAGTAGGTGAAAGTTGGCTGTATGAGCGGAGGGAACATTTTTGTGGGCTGGAATGAGAAGAAAGAGATGTGCCTTTGTCACTCAAGGAGAGCGAGAAGCCCTGTTTTGAAACACGAGGATTGAATGCTTTAAGAAGCGTTTCCAATTGTGGGTGGCCTACCCGTTGGCTCAGGGTTCGTGAGAGCGGCCTGGGCTTTTTCGGGATCTGCCGTGCTAGGGATCTTTGAGGGTTGCACGACCTTTTCGTTGCTAAGAGGCTCAGCGATTAACGCGGGGTATCCAGTGTCCATGGGACCTCCATTGTTTCAATAAATGGTTTTCGTGCGCTTCTTTTTTTATTCTCGGTCGTATTGAGTCGTATGTAAAGGGGAATGATGAACAAATGTCCATTTTGTGGAACTCACCCAAAGGGATCGGTTTGGAATTAAACTGGGAATCAAAGATAAAAATTGAGGGCTATGGTAATTCGAGTCAATTTTTTTTGGCTGTTTTTCCTTGCCTAGAATAAGTTCATTTGGATGGGGGGATCGGCTGGGGTTTCTTTGGGAGGTTCTTGAGGGGTGGAAAGGGTTGGTTGTGATATGGTATTGGGAAGGGTGGGGGTCTGGCTCATTTGCTCCAAGACAGTTTTAAGTTTTTGGAAGTCTTCTTTGAGTGGGACACGTAGATTGCCCTGGTGCAAGGCAGCAGCGGGATGAAACAAGGGAAAGACGACGAAGTTTTCTAAGCGAATGACCTGCCCGCGAACTTTGGTGATGCCGACTTTTCTTTCCAACAACGTTTGTGTAGCAAAGTTTCCCAAGGTGCAGACCAGCTTTGGCTGAATGAGTTCGATCTGTTGCAAGAGAAACGGTTTGCAAGTGTTGATTTCATCAGGAAGTGGATCTCGATTGTTAGGTGGACGGCATTTGATGACATTGGCAATATAAATGTCGGATCGTTCTAATCCAATTGATTGCAATAATTCCGTGAGTAATTTTCCTGCCGCTCCCACGAATGGTTCGCCCTGCCGGTCTTCATAAAACCCTGGAGCTTCTCCCACGAACATGATGGAGGCCTGTGGGTTGCCGGTGCCGAAGACCACTTGGGTTCGACCAGAAGCAAGCTGGCAGCGTTGGCAATCGTGTAGAGAGGCACTGAGTCGAGGTAAATCCATAGGCGAGGATCTTAAGTTTGAGGGGGTGAGATGTCAATGTGTGGTGGTGTAGAAAGATGCGGCTACCGCCTGCGCACATTGATTGGCACTTTTGATAGTACTTTCCAGAGAAGGGGGAAGATTGGTGGCGGTCCAGGGACCAGCCAGAAAGAAATTGGAAAGCGGTGTCGTAGGAATGGGCCGGTAGGCTCGAGACCCTCGCAGGCAGGGAAAGAATGGGCCGACTTGCCGAATGATGTGGGGTTTGCAGGATTCTTGCGAATTTGCCGGCGAAAGATTGAAGTGATTGTGTAGGCAGGCCCATGCTTTGTGAGTGAGCCAATCCTCGGAGTTTTCCTGGGCGATAGCTTCCTGCAGTGTGACACAGGTAACCATGGTCTTTGGTGAATTCAATACCGAATCGGGCTGACTGGTGATCCAGTCAAACGGATCCGAATTGAGGATGAGTCGTGGTGAACTGGGGTTCTCTTGCAGCGTAAACCCGATTGCTCGCCCATACACTTCCGGAATATGTCCTAATGATGAGAAATTGGCATAACAGGCTAAGGCTCGTTCAGGAAGTAAAGGAAGGAGGTTCTGGGGTGTTAACGCGGAGATATAGGCCTGCGCTTTGTGGTCGTTTTTGTCCACCTCAATGGCTTGAATCCTCTCCGTGCCAGTGTTGATTTGGAGTCTTGCTTTGGTGGAGTGGAACTGCACTCCTTTGTTCATTAAGAGTTGTCGGAGTTCTGTCCGCAGCTTGCTCAGAGTTTCTGGAGGTGCCAGAAAGGTTGCGGCATTGAAGGGTTGCCCGAACCAGTATTGAGAAAGGACTTCAATGAATGCACCCAGAGAGGCTTGTGGGGCATCACATTGTAAAAAAAGCCGGCACAGTGGATTCCAAAAATTGGAACGGCTGCGTTCGGATTGCTTGGCGGAGATGAGCCAGGCTTCTACACTTTCGATGTCGGGATTGTGATTGGGGAGAATATGGTCTTCCCATTGTTTTTCCAGAAAATTGATGATATTCCAGCGATCCGACCAGGAAAGGCCTTTGAACAAGGTGAATCGGGTGAGGGGGTGGAGCCATGCCAGTCGTGAGGGGTTGGGGGGCATCATCGTTTTTTTGTCTTCAATGACAAACTCTACGCCAACGGGTTGAAATGCCTGTGGGGGCCATTCAAACGACAATTCCTGAAAGAGCGCCCAGGTGGAATGATAAAATCCATGGAGAATGAGAGGAATAAATAGGCTTTTGTCTGGGGGAAAGGATGGAAGTGGTGCTGTTGGTTCCGTCGATGCTTGAGCGGTTCCCACGCAACCAGTTGGTTGAGCATGGGATGGTGGGTCGATAATGCTGATGCGAAAGCCATAGTGGAGAAGCCGGTAGGCCGTGATCAACCCGGTGAGATTATTCCCTAGTATGAGGATGTGGTGTGTCACATGGATGGGACGAAACGTCGGGTGAAGAAGGATCGGAACCAAATGGTAGTGGCAATGCCCAGGCGTTGAAATGACGAGATCCTGGTTCGGGGCCCAAAAACGGGATAATTCTGTTCCTCAATTTTGTGGAGAATGGTACTGTAGACTCCCCGCATAATTTCAGCTACGACGAGTGCTTTTTGATCGGAGGCGGGAAGCGTATGGAGAATGTTATGGGCTTGCTGATAATAAGCCCGAGCTCGTGCACATTCGAATTTCATTAGTTCCTGGAGGGCTGGAGAGGATTGTCTGTCGAGCAGAGACTCCACGGAATATCCAAATCGTTGGAAATCTTCTTGTGGAAGATAGACACGATTTTCTTGGGCATCGCTATAGAGATCCCGAAGCATATTGGTTAGTTGAAAGGCCAGGCCTAAATTCACGGCATATTCTTCTGCCTTGGGGGACTGCGTCTTGAATATTTTGAGACAAATAAGCCCGACCACCGAGGCGACGCGGTAGCAGTAGGGGTAGAGGTCCGAAAAGGTGGCGTAGCGATTGATGGTTAAGTCCATTTCGACGCCGGAGATTAATTCTTGCAGCAATTGTTCGGGAATGTCGAACTGTTGCAGGTGTGCGGCTAGGCTGATCGTCACCGGAAGCGATGGATGCTCCTCGTAGGCGGCTGAGACCTCTTGTCGCCATGTTTCCAAGACCTCTAATGGGTTACTGCCTGGTGATGGATCGTCAACGGCACTATCCACCATTCGACACAACGCATAAATTGTGTACATAGCTTCACGTCGAGACTTGGGAAGAAAGAGGAAGGAATAATAAAAATTGCTGCCGCTTTGCTTGGTGTAGGTAGTACAGAATTGTTGAGCTTCAATTGTCGACATGGGTTCCATAGATATCTGATCCGAGACGGACATGGGCTTGGTTATATCATCCTGTTTTGAAAGCAGAGCTTCACACTAGCAAGGATGATCCGGGTGGTTCAATTGTGGAAAAAGAGAAAGCCTGAGGGATGTAGGGAATTTCGTGAGCAGAAGGGTTGAATGGCGAGTGTCAAAAAAAATGTGGTAATGATTTATTGCGATATTTTAGGGATTTGAATCCTCGACTATGCGTTACGATTGGGTCTTGAGCTTTTCGCCGGGAATCCATCCGGTTTTTCCCGATTTCGTTCGGACGAGATAAACCCATCCCTGGAGTTGATAACTTCCATCGAGAATGGTCAGGGGCTCGCCGGCTTGTACCATGGGACCAGGCTGCGTGTTTCTAGCATCCCCCATGAGCATAGACCCTCCTTTTTCTTCCGCGAGCATAACGCTTTGATCCTCTCTGAAGGTAGGAGAGGGTATGTTGGATTGTGAGTCTGCCGTCGATGGCAAAGTCGTAGGATCGGCTGAATCCATGGCAATGGGATTGGGCATTTGCGGGGAGGGTGCATTGAGCATCCAATAGGCGACAGCAGCCACCAAGAGCAAAAGCAGAATCCACAGCAAAGGACGGCGGGAGGGAGGCTTGGATTGGTGGAGTTCATCTTCTTCAAACCCTTCGTCGAAATCAAGATCCCTGTCGGATTCTTCGGCGAATAGCATATTCCAGCGTGAGGGGCGTTCTCTTGGAAACATTGTGTCAATTGTGGCTGTCATAACCCCGATCTCCTTTTCAAGGAAAGACGCAAGTGGCACTATCCTGAATGGTCATGTCTGCGTATTGGAAACGGTTCAAGAAATGCCCGACGTAGGAATTCATCTAATGGTAAACTTTCTTACCACCCTGTCCAGGTCATGTCAAATCCGAGAAGGTCTTGTTTGTATGCTTGACCGCCATGATATAGAGACGGTTTTGGCGTACTTGCAATGGTGTGGTCAGTGCGAGAGAATCGAGTACATTGGATTATAGTAGAGGAGGATGCCGATGAAATCCTATCGGGAAGAACTTTGGTTTCATACACAGTCGCGGCGGGAATATGTGAATATCACCGCACAAGTGGAACGCGTGGTGCAGCACAGTGATATCCAGGAAGGGTTGGTGTTAGTCAATGCCATGCATATAACTGCCAGTGTCTATATCAATGATGATGAAACCGGTTTATTGCAGGACTATGAGCGATTTCTTGAGCGGCTGGTGCCCTATGGTGCCGATTACCAACATAATCTCACCGGCGAAGACAATGGCGATGCGCACATCAAACGCCAAATTATGGGCCGGGAAGTGGTCGTGGCCATTACCAATGGGATGTTGGATTTTGGCCCATGGGAACAAATTTTCTACGCGGAATTCGATGGCCGTCGCCGCAAACGGGTTTTGGTCAAGGTCATTGGCGAATAAGAAGTTGGCAAATTGGTTCTGGTAATGGGAAAATACTTTTGGCTTTACCTTGTCGCTTGTAGGAATCACTCAAAATAGTCAGAAACATTTTTGAAGGTATGTAATCGTCATGTCTAGTTGGTACCGTCCTGATCCTCTCACACGTGATCTGATTCATTTAATCAACGCGCGTCGCCATGAACATGGTGACCCCAGCTTGGCCATCGAAGTGTTGCAGGCGTTGTTAGACCAAGATCGTGAACACGAAGTGCTCACCGTATTAGCTGCGTTAGATGAGAATATGGCGGAATGGTTGTTCGATCTGCTTGCGGAAGCCGCGAGTTGTTGTGTGATGGATACCGAACACGAGGACACTGAAACCTTTGCCGTACTGGCTTCATTTGAATTACCCCTTCAGGCTAATTTAGTGTTCCCATTGAAATTGAAAATTGATCCGGTAGAAACCGCAGACCTACTGCGAAGACATCTCCATATGCCAAAAGGTTCCGTCATTACGGTGGAGCCTCGACTGTTGACGGATACCACACTTGATTTCTTGAATTTGCAGAAAGTGCATGAACACATTTCCAATT
>QIDY01000073.1 GCA_003228495.1 Nitrospirota bacterium | reverse complement strand
CAATCCCTCCGCTTTTGGCCGGACGCGACCTTTTGGGGCGTGCCGCGACCGGAACCGGTAAGACGGCCGCCTTCACGCTGCCTCTTCTCCAGCGCCTTGCTCATTCGACTCGGCAGCTAAATCCTTCCGCTCTTATTCTCGTGCCCACCCGTGAATTAGCGATACAGGTGTGCAAAGCTGTCGAACGCTATGGCAAAGAGCAACGAGTCACTATCCTCGCGGTCTATGGAGGCCAGACGATCCGTCCGCAGCTCCTGGCGCTGAAACGTGGTGTCGATGTCGTTGTAGCCACGCCAGGGCGGGCGTTGGATCATATGCGCCGCAAGACTCTTCAGCTCAAGGATTTGCAGATAGTGGTGTTGGATGAGGCGGATGAAATGCTCAATATGGGATTTGCCGAAGATTTGGATGCTATCCTTCAGCAGACTCCCAAGACCCGGCAGACGGCACTTTTTTCGGCGACCATGCCCTCCCGCATCGCGTCCATTGCGCGCCGTCATTTACAAGACCCTGTTGAGATTCAGATTGCGAAGGAATCTGTGAAAGCCGGGGTGGCTCCTCGCGTGCACCAGACGGCTTACCTCGTTGCTCGACAATACAAGGTGGCAGCCCTGGTCCGTATCCTGGATATGGCAAGTCCGAAATCGACGCTCGTGTTCTGCCGAACTCGCCTGGAGGTGGATGAGTTGACCTCCATGCTCAACGGCCGAGGGTACCGGGGTGAGGGTCTTCATGGCGGCATGAATCAGGCTCAACGGGATCGCGTAATGCAATCATTCCGGTCAGGACAGACCGAATTGCTTGTCGCCACAGACGTGGCCGCACGAGGCTTGGATATTTCCCATGTCTCTCATGTCATGAATTACGATGTACCTTCGTCTCCTGAAGCGTACATCCATCGTATCGGACGAACTGGACGCGCAGGGCGAGGGGGAGAAGCTGTCAGTCTAGTTGAACCTCGCGAACGTTGGCTGCTTCAAAACATCGAACGACTTACGAAATCAAAAATCGAGATGGCCACACTCCCGACTGTGGCCGACCTCCAAGCCAAACGACTGGAACGGATTGGGGCCTCCATTCATGAAATTCTCACTTCCAACAATTTTGATCGTTTCCGGGGCATTGTTAACACCCTTACTGAAAAGTTTGACCAGGAAGATGTGGCGGCGGCTGCGATCCAACTGGCCTATGAATCAAAAAATGCGGAATCAAGGGAAGAAGAGATCCCTGCAACACGGGATCGTGTAAGAGAGTCATCCCAGGTGGCCCGTGGGCCAAGACAGAAGCTCTCGGGTCTCCCGCCTGGGGCAAAACCACGAAGTGGGGTGAGTAGAGCGGTTCGCAAGCGTGACCGGCCAGGCCAATCCACCAATATGGCTACCCTGCATTTTAGTGCTGGCAAAATGGCGAGCATTCGTCCGGGAGATCTCGTCGGCGCCATTGCCAACGAGGCCGGACTGAATTCGAATGTAATCGGTCCCATCAAAATTGCTGATCAATTCTCGCTGGTAAAGGTGCCGGAAGGGTTGACCCAAGGAATCATAAAGGCGCTCGGGCGGACCAGAATAAAGGGCAAGAAAGTGCTCGTTCGCCTCTATCGAGAATAGTCTTGTAGGGGTTGCCCAGAGGGCCAAAAGCCGAGGGTACCAAGAAGGGCACAGGCGTTCAGCGAGTAGGATTTTTGGCACGAGCCATCATGCGGCAGAAGGAGCAGGTGCCTGCTGTGGTGGGTTGGCTGCAGGTATCACAGGGTTGGAGCGTGGTTTGGTCAAGGTGGGCCATGGCTATACTTGAAGAGGCGGCGGCCTTTTTTTGCTTTTCTAGAAATCCCCAATAAAAACGCTGTTTGGTGCCGGGTGATTCCGCTTCTAAGCGATTGAGGGCATCTTTGTACACCAACATCTTTGCGCCTTTTGCCATGGGGCATTCTTCAACCAGATAATCGATCCGATTCACGATGGCATAGGCGGCAATTTCCCGTTCGGTCATGCGATAGAGCGGCTTTACTTTTTTGGAAAATCCCGCGACCGAAGCTGGCAGGGTCGGCGATTGTTTTTGTAAATATTCTTCTTGCCATTGCAACACGTTGCCCAGGAGTCGTGCGGCTTCATCATCAAGGTTATGGCCCGTAGCCATGACATCGTACTTGTTCTCCCAGGCCACCCGGTTGAATTGATAGCGCTTGATCGTGCCGCAGGTTGAGCAGGTGGGACGCTTGACGAGATTCGCCAATTCTTTAATCCCGGCTCCGGCATCTTCTTTCACGGTATGAATCGTGAGCTTCGCTCCACAGGATTCGGCGACATCACGAGTAAACCGTTCGACTTTTTCCCGAGACCGTTCCGAATACCCGGAAATGCCTAAGTCTACATAGAGTGCATCGGCCCGATAGCCAAGCTTGAGCAAAATTTCCCACAGGGTCAAACTATCTTTTCCGCCGGAGACGGCGACCAGTATTTGATCTTCCGGGGCAAACATTGCTTGTGATTTGATGGCTCTTTGCACTTGGGTGCGAACGAATTCGGTCAAGCAGGGGCCACAAAATGCAGTATTGTGACGAGGCATTCCCAAGACCGCCCGCTTTGGACATTTTCGACAACGCATTGACTATCCTCCGGAAATGACAGGCCGGACTTCAATACTATCCCCATCGGCCACGATTTCGTCTTCGGTCATGAGGTCTTGTCCGCGAATGACCAAAAAGGCTTCAGGAATCAATTGCAATTCTTTGAAAATGTCTGCAACCCGTTTTGGACCCTGGAGTTCCATGTCGCGTGTAGGATGGCTGAGATGGATTTTCATACGGTCAGATCATAATGACAGGATCACGGGATTGGCAACTTGGGAATGTTGAAAAAAGCCGCCAGCGGCGTTCCCTGCCTTCGCCGTAGCGTCTCCGCGCAGGCGCGGACTTTTTTGGACATTCCCTTGGCTGTTGAAGTTGATTGCTCCACGGGCATTTATGGGCTATGGGAGTGATAATATTCAACAGGCCCAACTTGGAACGGCATGATTCTGTTTGGCGTTGGCTTTTGACAGACCCCCTGTTTCTTCTATTAAGTCGGAAACTTCATTCGCCGAAAAACCTATTGGGAAGCTATGTAAAGTGGTATGATTTCTTATGATGAAATGTAGGTACCCTTCTCCAGAGTGTAATGGAACTTTGAAATATCAGACAACTCAATTAATATGGTAACTACTCAGGTATTTAGGCTGAAGACTGAAGGCTAGCACTTATAAAACACGAATTGTTGGATGATCACGCATGATAGGTCCCTAAAAACCTTCGGCCTTCGGTCTATCCACCTGAGTAGTTACCTAATGTGATAGATAACGAGAGGAGCTAGCAATGAAATCCGTAACCGATTCACAGGATCAGCTTTGCATTAACACCATTCGCACTTTGGCGATGGATGCGGTGCAAGCGGCCAATTCCGGCCATCCCGGCACCCCGATGGCTCTGGCGCCGGTCGTCTATTGGTTATGGAATCGCTTGTTGTCTTTTGATCCGGCTGATCCTATCTGGCCGAACCGGGACAGGTTTGTGTTATCCGCCGGACATGCTTCCATGTTGCTCTATTCGTTGCTGCATTTGTGTGGAGTGAAAGCCGTCAATGGTGAATACGAACAATTGGGACAACCGACGGTGACGTTAGATGATATCAAACGCTTTCGCCAATTAGAGAGTAAATGCCCCGGCCATCCTGAATATCGCTGGACTTCGGAGATTGAAACGACCACCGGTCCGCTGGGGCAGGGGGTGGCGACGAGCGTAGGCATGGCGATGGCCCAACGTTGGATGGCCAGTTATTTCAACCGGCCTGACTTTGAGATGTTTTCCTATGATGTCTATGCCTTATGTGGTGACGGGTGTTTGATGGAAGGCGTGTCTGCCGAAGCCGCCTCCCTAGCGGGGCATCTCAAGCTTTCGAATCTCTGTTGGATCTATGACAATAATAAAATTACCATCGAAGGTCATACCGATTGGGCGTTTACCGAAGATGTGGCCACCCGGTTTATCGCCTATGGATGGAATGTGACGCGGGTGGGTGATGCCAATGATTTACAGATGTTGGATCGGGCGTTTGGTACATTCCAAAAGGAAATGGGACGTCCGACGTTGATCATTGTCGACAGTCATATTGCCTATGGTGCCCCGAATAAACAGGATACCCATGCCGCTCATGGTGAGCCGTTGGGCGATGAGGAAATTCGCCTGACCAAACGGAATTATGGATGGCCGGAGGATGCCAAATTTTTGGTGCCCGATGGAGTGCTCGCTTATTTTCAACAAGGCATTGGCGTACGTGGCGCGGCTCTACGGAAGGCTTGGATGGCACGGTTTTCGGAGTATCAAGTGCAGTATCCGGAATTGGCCGATCATCTTTACAAGATGCAACACCGGCAATTGCCCGATAACTGGGATCAACACTTGCCGGCTTTCCCAACCGATGCAAAAGGACTAGCCGGTCGCGATGCGTCGGGAACGATATTGAATGCCTTAGCTACTAGGGTGCCTTGGCTGATGGGTGGTGCGGCGGATTTAGCCCCATCGACTAAAACCCGGTTGACCTTTGAAGGTGCGGGCGATTTTACAAGTGAGAATCCATCCGGTCGAAATGTGCATTTCGGTGTGCGAGAACATGCTATGGGAGCCATTTTGAATGGACTGTCGTTATCTAAGGTTAGGCCCTATGGTTCGGGATTTTTAATTTTTAGTGATTACGCCAGACCGGCAATTCGCCTTTCGGCGCTTATGGAAATCCCGGTCCTCCATGTGTTTACCCATGACTCTATTGGCGTGGGGGAAGATGGTCCCACGCATCAGCCTATTGAACAACTTCCATCACTCCGGGCGATTCCTGGACTGATCGTGTTGCGTCCTGGCGATGCCAACGAGATTGTCGAAGCTTGGAAAGTGATCATACAATTACGGCATGAGCCAGTCGTGTTAATTTTGACACGGCAAGCCATGCCGACCCTGGATCGGACGAAATATGCGTCAGCGGCGGGTGTGGCGAAGCCGGAGGGCCGGCCAGATGTCTTGCTACTGGCGACTGGGAGCGAAGTGGCACTCTGTGTTCAGGCGCATGAACAACTGGCAGTGGAGGGGATTAAGAGTCGGGTGGTGAGTATGCCATCTTGGGAATTATTTGAACAGCAATCTGAGAACTATAAACAATCTGTGATTCCTTCCGATGTTACGGCCCGCGTGTCTGTGGAACTTGCGTCGACGTTTGGCTGGGGGCGGTATGTCGGGATTCAAGGACAGACGATTGGCATGGAATCATTCGGCGCCTCAGCCCCCCTCAAAGAATTAGCGAAAAAATTTGGATTTACAGTGGACCATGTTGTCGCTGCAGCGAAAGCGCAGATTGATCATGTGCAGCGTCAGATGGCCGCTTCCGGACGATAACTGGTGAAGGATAAGGAGACTATGACCATGAATCCTCTTGTTCAACTTCGTGAATGTGGACAAAGCCCCTGGTATGACTATATTCGTCGCGGGTTAATCACGTCGGGCCAGTTGCAAACGTTAATCGATCAAGATGGACTGATGGGTATGACTTCCAATCCCGCCATTTTTGAAAAAGCCATCGCTGGAAGTACGGATTATGATGATGCGCTGAGACAGGCTGCCTCTGAGTTCATTGGCGTCAAGCAGATTTATGAACGGGTGGCCATCAAAGATATTCAGGATGCCGCAGACGTGATGCTGTCCGTGTATGAAACTTCAAAAGGACGCGATGGGTATGTCAGCTTGGAAGTTTCCCCGGATTTGGCCTTTGACACTCCGGGCACAATTGAAGAAGCGATTCGGCTCCACGAAGCGGTAGCGAGAAAGAATGTCATGATTAAGGTACCGGGAACACTTGAGGGTTTGCCGGCCATTGAGGAGCTTTTATCACGCGGCATCAATATCAATGTGACCTTGTTGTTCGGTGTGGCCAGGTATGAACAAGTGGCATGGCGCTACATCCGTGGGCTTGAACGATGGGCAACAAACGGAGGGGATGTTAGTCAGGTGGCCTCGGTTGCGAGTTTTTTCGTCAGCCGGATTGACAATTTCATCGATAAGCTGCTTGAGGCCAAAATCAAAACGGAATCGAATGCGAGTCGCCGAGCGGTCTTGGAAGGACTGCTTGGGAAAGTGGCCATTGCTAATGCCAAGTTGGCCTACCAAAAGTTCGAAAAGATTTTTGGTGGCCAGGATTTTGAATCCTTGAAAGTTAAAGGTGCAAGGGTTCAACGGGTCTTGTGGGCGAGTACCGGCACCAAAAACCCGATCTACCCGGACACCTTGTATGTTGATCAACTCATCGGTCCGGACACGGTCAATACGATGCCCGAAGCCACGTTTGCAGCCTTCCGTGAGCATGGCACGGTGAAGAATACGATTCAAGAAGGTTTAGGAGAAGCCAACATCACGATGCAGCAATTGGCTGACGTGGGTATCTCCATCGATGAGGTGACTGACACGCTTTTAATAGATGGGGCAAAATTGTTTGTGGATGCTTTTGATCAATTAATGGGGGTGATCAGTCGCAAGCGGGCGGAGGTGCTTGGAACGCAGCTGGATCGTGTCACCTATTCTCTTGGTGCGATGCAGAGTCAGGTTGATGAAACACTCACAGAGGTCCAAGCAAAGAATCTCGTTCGCAGAATTTGGGATAAAGATCCTACCGTTTGGCATCAGGATCCAGAGCATCAAAAAATTATCCGGAATGCGCTTGGATGGCTGACGATTTCTCAAGAACAATTGCCTCATATTGGGCGGCTTCAGGCCGTCGCAAAAGACATTAGAGAGGCGGGGTTCAAACATGTGCTGCTCTTGGGGATGGGGGGAAGTAGTCTGTGTCCGGAAGTGTTACGGATGACGTATGGCGTTATTGATGGATATCCTGAATTGCATGTGTTGGATAGTACAGTGCCCTCACAGGTTCGGTCTTTCGAGCAGCATGTGGATTTATCAAACACGCTTTGTATTGTCGCGAGTAAGTCAGGTTCGACCACGGAACCCTTAGTGTTCCAGAAATATTTCTTCGAGCGTATGCGACAGGCAGTAGGTGAAAAGGCTGGCAAGCATTTTGTGGCCATTACGGATCCAGGTTCATTGCTGGAAGGAGTGGCAAAACAATTACACTTCAGACATATTCTCCCGGGTGTGCCCGAAATCGGCGGGCGCTATTCCGCTCTCTCTAATTTCGGGATCGTGCCGGCAGCCTTGATGGGGTTGAATATTGAACAGTTTTTGTATCAGGCAGAACGCATGCGACATTCTTGTGAGGCGTCGGTGCCGGCACAGGAGAATCCCGGTGTGGTACTGGGTACAGCGTTGGGATGTTTGGCGAAAGCCGGTCGAGATAAACTCACCTTTGTGACATCCCCAGCATTACGGGATCTGGGTGCCTGGCTGGAGCAATTGGTGGCGGAAAGTACGGGCAAGGAGGGTAAGGGCATTATTCCCGTTGAGGGAGAAACCGTTGGCGTTCCCGAGGTCTATGGCCAAGATCGAGTCTTTGTCTACATCCGCTACGAACAGGAGATTGATCCTGAGCAAGAAACCCGTGTTGGGGCGTTGGAACAAGCCGGTCATCCGGTCATCCGTATCGATGTTGCCGACTTAATGAATCTAGGACAGGAATTTTTCTTATGGGAGATGGCAACGGCAGTTGCCGGAGCCATGTTGGGCATCAACGCCTTCAATCAACCCAACGTACAAGAGAGTAAAGACTACACCAAAGCTTATCTTGAAACGTTCAAAAAAGAAGGAAGTCTTGCCGAAGTCTCACCATTACTGGTTGATGGGGATATTCAGATCTTTGCCGATGAGGCCAACCAGAAGGCACTCAAAGGGAAAGCCACATTGGACGATCTGGTCGCCGCGCATGTTACACGTCTCCAGCCAGGAGATTATTTCGCCATGAATGCCTATGTGGAACGAACTGATGCGGTACACGAAATCTTTGCCCGCATCCGCACCAAAATTCGTGAAACCAAACAGGTTGCCACGACATTAGGGTACGGCCCTCGCTTCCTCCATTCCACGGGGCAGCTTCATAAGGGTGGCCCTAATTCCGGTGTCTTTATTCAACTCACTTGCGATGATGCGGAAGACCTGGCCATTCCGGATGAACCCTATTCATTTGGCGTTCTTAAAGCCGCACAAGCCCTCGGTGATCTGCAAAGCCTCACCAGTCGGCAACGCCGCGTGATTCGGATTCATGTT
The DNA here is from genome assembly GCA_003228495.1 of Nitrospirota bacterium. Classification (GTDB taxonomy): domain Bacteria; phylum Nitrospirota; class Nitrospiria; order Nitrospirales; family UBA8639; genus Nitrospira_E. Next base: position 4,872 of record QIDY01000073.1, on the reverse strand, counting down.
GGCTCCGACATTACCAAGGGCCTTACCCGTTTGGCACAGGCTATCGAAGCAGCGCTTTGCGTCGGCAAGCAATCATAAGCGTGAAAAGGAAAAAGTTAGAAGGGAAAAGAAGGTGAAGCGTCAGGCGTGAGGGGGAAAGCCGGAGAGGAAGCCTTACACTTCTCGCCAATGGTGGCCGTCGGTTTGGATGAGCCGATCGGCTTCAATCGGGCCCCAAGTGCCGGCAGGATACTCCGGCAACCACTTTGTTCCATGTTCTTTCCAGCCTTCTAAGATATCAGTCACCCACTTCCACGAGGCTTCTACCGCGTCGCGTCGCATAAATAGCGAGGTGTCTCCGGTCATGACATCGAGTAAGAGACGTTCATAGGCTTCAGGTGAAGGAGCGTCAAACGCGTCACCGTATTGAAAATCCATTTCCACCGGGTGAGTGTGAGCTTTAGTGCCGGGAACTTTTGAAACGATGCGCATTGCCATGCCTTCTTCAGGTTGAATCCGAAGTTTCAATAAATTCGGGGCTTGCGGGGCTTGCGGATCCGCATTGAATAAAATTTGGGGAATTTCTTTGAATTGTACAGCGATCTCCGTGGCCCGCTTAGGCATGGCCTTTCCGGTACGGATATAAAACGGCACCCCAGCCCAACGCCAATTTTCTACAAAGACTTTTAAGGCCACATAGGTTTCGGTCGTGGAATCAGGCTGTACGCCTTCTTCTCGCCGATAGCCTGGAACTTCCTGACCGTTGATGGTTCCGTGCGCATATTGCGCCCGTGCCGTCATCGCTTCGACTTCTTTCCCACGGATGGGTCTTAAACCTCGCAGTACATCCATACGGGCATTGCGCACCACATCGGGATCAAGGGAATAGGGTGGTTCCATGGCAATGAGACAGAGTAATTGCAAAATATGATTCTGTACCATGTCTCGGAGTGCGCCCGCGCCCTCGTAATAGGCCGCGCGACTTCCCAGTGTGACGGCTTCACTCACGGTGAGTTGCACATGATCGATATATTTATGGTTCCACAATGGTTCAAAGATGGAGTTTGCAAAACGCATAACCATGATGTTTTGCACGGTTTCTTTCCCGAGGTAATGGTCGATGCGATAGATTTGTGATTCATCAAAGACGTTGCCAATGGCCGTATTGATGGTTTGGGCGGAAGCTAAATCATGACCGATGGGTTTCTCCACAATGACCCGGGAATAGATGTCGGTCGAGCTGGGGGGAGCAATTAATCCTACCTGGTGCAGTCCTTCGCAGGCCGGAGCAAAGGAGTTGGGAGGAATGGCCAAATAAAAAATACGGTTACCTGATAGGTTGAATGGCGTTTCGATGGCCTTAAGACGATCCCGTATGGTGGCATAATATTCTGAAGCGCTAATATCACCGGCACAATAAAAGAGGCGGTTGTGAAAGAGTTCCCACTTTTCTGTTTGAAGCGTCTGTCGGGAAAATTGTTCGATGCCTTCCCGCGCAATGACACGAAAGTCTTCATTCGAGAGATCTTTGCGTCCTAATCCCAAGACGGCAAAATTCTCCGGCAAAAGCCCATCTAACATCAGGTTGTACAAAGCCGGGAGCAGTTTGCGGCGGGTGAGATCACCAGAGGCACCGAAGATAACGACCGTACAAGGTTGTGTGATAGCCTTTCGAGAAGCCTTAACCGAAGGAGTGGATGAGGTTGCAGGGGTGGTCGGTGTCATAGAGATTATGCAAGTAACCAAACAGACGGTTATCGTCGGACACTGTGTCCGCCAAAGGCGTTACGGAGAGCAGCCAACATTTTCTCGGAAAAGGATTCTTCCTGACGTGAACGGAATCGCGTGAACAAGGCTGTTGACAGCGTAGGAACCGGCACATCCTTATCCAGGGCATCCATCAACATCCAGCGGCCTTCTCCAGAATCTTGCACATAGCCTTTTAGCTTCTCTAACTTGGGGTCGTCTTTCAACGCGCCGGCTGCTAATTCTAAGAGCCACGAACGAACCACGCTTCCATGCATCCACAGGTCTGCGATGTTGGCCAGGTCGAGGTTGTACTCACTTTTCGACATCAATTCAAAACCTTCGGCATACCCTTGCATCATGCTGTACTCAATCCCATTGTGGACCATCTTCACGTAATGGCCGGCACCATGGCCGCCAACATGGGCCCAGCCGTTCTCGGGGGCTAAGGTCGTGAAGATGGGAGCTAAGTGAGTAACAGGGCCTTTTTCTCCGCCGACCATCAAGCAATAGCCGATCTGGAGACCCCAAATTCCGCCACTGGTTCCGGCATCGACATAATGAATACCGCGTTTTTGGAGATCCGCTGCGCGGCGAACATCATCGTGGAATTTGGTATTGCCTCCGTCAATGACGATGTCATCTTCATCGAGAATGGTCCCAAGGTGGCGAATGGTTTCTTCAGTGGGATCGCCGGAGGGCACCATGACCCAGACGGCTCTAGGTTTGGGCAATTTGTCGACAAGATCCTCGATCGATGTGACACCAGTGGCGCCTTTTCCTTCAGCTTGTGTGATGAGGTCGGTGGTACGGTCATAGGCGACGACCTGATGCCTGCCCTGGCTCAAGCGTGTCACCATATTCATGCCCATTTTGCCGAGTCCCACAAATCCAATATCCATCGGGTCCCTCCTTGGGGTTAGAACACTCTAAAGTCTCTTCGGTTCGTGAACAGCCAAATATTAGATTGATGAATGGGAAGATGGTCGATCCCGGCGTGCCACAGTATGGGCGGCTCGTTTGGTATTCAGGGCCATGTCTAAATTGCAAGCAGCGGTTATTAATCCAAAATGGGTGAATGCCTGTGGGAAATTTCCCAACTGCTCACCGGAATGTGAGACCTCCTCGGCGTATAAACGGAGATGATTTGCATAGCTTAACATCTTTTCGAAGATCAGTCGCGCCTCGGTCAAGCGACCGGCCTTGGTGAGGGCTTCGACTAACCAAAAGGTACACATGCTGAAGGTTCCCTCTTCGCTCTCCAGCCCATCTGATGCGGCGTGATTGGTATCGTAGCGATAGACTAGACTACCAAGAGCCAGTTGCTCCAAGGTGCGATCGATGGTCGAGAGCATGCGCGGATCTGTCGGCGACACAAAAAAGACGAGTGGCATAATAAGATTAGCCGCATCTAGGGCTTCACTGTCGTAGGCTTGGACGAAGGCGCCGACTTTTGGGTTCCAGCCGCGGTCCATAATCTCCCGGTAAATCCGGTCGCGCTCGGCCATCCAGAGAGTTCGATTGCCCGGAAACCCTCGTTTGTCAGCCAGACGAATACCTCGGTCAAGTGCGACCCAGCACATCACTTTGGAATAGACAAAATGCTGGCGTCCGTTACGGACCTCCCAAATCCCTTCGTCGGGCTGCTCCCAGTTTTTACAGACAAAATCTAAAAGCCGACAAAGATTGACCCAGAGGTCATATGAAATGGATGCGCCATGTTTATTGTAAAGATAGACGGCGTCCATCAGGGCGCCATACATATCCATTTGCAATTGCGATGCGGCGCCGTTACCAATGCGTACCGGACGTGAGCTGCGGTGCCCATCGAGATGCGGGAGTTCCTGCTCATCTAAGTCACGACGGCCATCAATGCCGTACATGAGTTGAATGGAGCCATCGGGATTCAAATCATGACAGCGAGCGTTAATCCATTCCATAAACCGGCCAGCTTCGACCGTAAAGCCCAAACGCAAAAGACCATAGAGTGCGAAGGCCGAATCGCGAATCCATGTATAGCGATAATCCCAGTTCCGTGGCCCCCCAATATGTTCTGGCAAACTGGTCGTGGGGGCGGCAACAATGGCGCCGGTTGGAGCGTAGGTCAGTAACTTGAGTGTGAGGGCTGAGCGATGGACGACCTCCCGCCAACGTCCATCGTAGTGGCATTGCGAGAGCCAGCGTTGCCAAAAAGCTGAAGTATTGCGAAATGCTTCTTCGCCGGATTCAGGAGTGGAAAGCAAGGGCTCACCATTTTTGGTTTCCAAATATTCCAAAAAGAAAGTCAGGCTTTCGCCTTGTTGAAGTGTGAATTCTTGAAAGGCCAGACCTTTATGCGTATTGAGGGAGATGGGACTGACTAATCCAACCGATTGATCGCCGGACTGGAATATCACGCCTTTGGGCCGGGCATCGATTTCGTGGGCATTCCGACCAAAGTTAAACGCGGGATAACATTCCAGGCGAAAGGTGACCGTGCCACGGACCACGGAGAGCATTCGGATGATTTGATGACGGCGAGGGCGATACCCGGCATCATCCGATTCCACCGGCATAAAATCGGTGAGTTCTCCGACGCCATCACGTTGGAGGAAACGGGTGAGCAAAATGTTTGTTTCCGGCAAATACATTTGCCGGGTATTGCCTTTCTGCACAGGCGCAATTTTAAAGTGTCCGCCAATTTTGTCGTCTAGGATGGAACCGAAAATACTGGGGGAATCGAATCGGGGAAGGCAGCACCAATCAATAGACCCATCGATACTGACTAACGCAACGGTATGAATAATGCCGTAATCGCCAATATTTGTATAACTCATGAAACTCCTCTGTGGGTAAATTGCTTGGACGATGAGACGTCAATATACCCGAGATGTCTTGAAAATACCATATATAGTGATAAATTTATTCATATCCACCAAGATGTTGGACCACGGTTGAAAAACCTACTCCCCTTAATCTTAAGAATTCTTAGGGGATCAACCTTGATTTTTCGTTATTCCTTTTATCGGAAATCAGAATGTCTGTCTGTACAGAAAGTTTGGGAATGTTGAAAAAAGCGGATCAATCGCAACTTTGGTGGAGCAAGGGTACCATCCTTCATGTTCTTAGCCGTAAATCTTCGCGAGGCGGTAGAGGAAAAAGGGAACC
>QIDY01000320.1 GCA_003228495.1 Nitrospirota bacterium | reverse complement strand
GCTTTCTGCAGTCGAGACGTGCCCCAAATTTCTTCTTCTTCATTGACAACTTCATAAATCCCATCGCTAAACAAATACAAACGATCTCCCTTGGTCAACGTAATGCTGTAGGTCTCATAGGTTTCATCAAGTGAAAATCCCACCGGCCAAGTTTTGCCACCTAAAATCACGGAAGGCCCTTCGTTTCGGATTAAGATACTACCGGGGTGCCCCGCGCTGGCAAAACGCAAGATATGAGTCGAGAGTTGAAGGACACCGACCCAAATCGTGAAATAATCTCCCTGGTCGGTCATCGGATTCTTTGCATTCAGACATGTCACGATCTCACCGGGATCATAACTGGGAAAGGATGAGGAAATATGTTCTCGCTTAAACTGCATAGACAAAGAGACGGCCCGTAACGCTGGCCCGATACCATGGCCAGACATATCCAACACCATAATTCCCAGATGATCATCTCCCCATTGAGCCACTTGAAACAAATCACCTCCCAATAGGGAGGACGGCAGGAATTCCCAACCCAACTGTATCCCGGGAAAAACTTCTCCCTGAACAGGTAGTAAGGTTCGGACAAATTCGGAAGCCAAATTAAGTTCGGCATCGAGCTCCTCTTGTTTTTCCGATATCACACGATAGGACTCCTCAAGATCTAAGCGCAATTGCCGGGCACGAAGCCCGGCACTAATTCGAGCAAGAATTTCCTGCTCGGAAGACGATTTCAGTAAAAAATCATCTGCCCCACAGTTCAGTCCTTCCGCCAGTTGCGCCGGTTGGACAAGGGCCGTCATCAGAATTAAATGAATAGATTGGAACTGTACATTTCCCTTTACGGCTTTACAGAGTCCTAAACCATCAAGTTCAGGCATCATCCAATCGGACACAATCAAATCCACCGATTCCTGTTGAAGGATTTCCAGGGCTTCCTTGCCATTCTTCGCCTCCAGCACACGAAGATTTAATTTTGCCAACCGTCGCTTCATAACTATACGAACAAGTTTTTCATCATCCACAATGAGAAGAGTATAGGTACGTTCTTCGGGGACACTCTCCACACTCATTTCTATTTCCGTATTTTTTGATTCCATCACACTCATGCTGAAATACTCCGTTGCTTTTTCAGGCTTTTTAGTTTTCGGACTTACATGATTGAAACTCAAGCAAAAATGAAGTAAGAAGTGAAAAGCAATGCGCTATTCACGTTTTTTTTACGTGAGCCCTTAATGTTAACTGTCTTCCATCCGAAAAAGACTGCTAAGGAGAATTAATGTATCGCACAATACATTTTGTACTCTGACATACAGTCTCTGATTGAAGCTGTGGACGTGATTCAGATAATTTTCTTCACAAAAATTTCCCTTAAGGACACATTATGACGTTGGCTATCGAACTGCAAGAAGAACTTTTACTATTTTTAGTAGACAAACTGGAGAAAAAAGAATTCGACCTTCCGCCCCTTCCTCAAGTAGCCAGTCAAGTCCTCACGCTCACAAGCGATCCTCATGCGGATGCGAATAAACTCACCAGACTCATTCAACAAGACCCTATCCTCACTGCCAAAATTTTCCAGACCTCGAATTCTGCAGCTTGTGGCGCTCAGCGTCGCATCGAATCTTTACAGCAAGCCATTGCATGGCTTGGACTCAACACGATCGCAGGCACGGCATTTACCTTGTCGGTACAGTCAGGAGTCTTCAACGTTCGCGGCTACGAACATGAAGTCAGAGAATTATGGAGCCATGCCCTGGCAACGGGGTTCTATGCTAAGGCCATTGCGGAATTGATTGGGAATAATTCTGACACCGCTTTTCTCTGTGGATTACTACATGCGATTGGCAAACCGTTTATTGTCCATACGGTGAATCAATATCGCCAGCCCTCGGACTCACCCATTCCATGGACAGTCATGATGACCCTCATGAAAGAATCGTATATTGAGGTTGGCAGACAACTCGCGGAAGCGTGGGAATTCCCGGATGCGGTTAAGGAGGCTATTAACCTTCATGAAGACCATGCCATCCATTTAACGATGTCTCCCACGAAGGGAGCCGTCATTACCTGCCTTGCAAGGCCATTGGCCTCCCAACTTCTCGATCCAGAATTTACAACACCAGACGCCCTTCGGACTTTACCCAGCCTCCGGGCCCTCAGCTTACCGCAAGAAAATATAGACACCTTATTAGAAATGCAGTCTTTCATTCGAACTCAGGTTCGAAGCATGCTTACATGAAGTGAGGAGTAAAAAGTAAGGAACAAGAAGGGGAAATTTCCAAACTCTTTTCCTCTCTCTTGCATCTCACTACTTACTCCTTACTGCTCACTCCTTACTGCTTCATTCATCGGGTTAATCGATTATGGAGGAGGGCTTTTAGCTTAATCATAGCTTGAGCATGCAGTTGGCAAATGCGGGATTCCGTGACATGAAGAATGACTCCAATCTCTTTCATCGTGAGTTCTTCAAAATAGTAGAGGGTGAGAACTAATTTTTGGCGGTCGGGCAACCGCTCAATCGCATCGACTAATGCCCGTCGGGCATCCTCTGAGACTAATGATTCCAACGGGCTCGGCTGGTCACGATCGGCAAGGGCATCTAAAATGGGATGAGAATCTTCTTCGTTGCTGCCTAAGTCATCCAGGCTCAACACAACGGCCCCTTTGGCTTGAAGGAGTGTCTCATCAACTTCTTGTGCTTCCATGCCCAAAGATTCGGCTAATTCGGCTTCGGTAGGTGGACGGCCCTTTCGTTTCGTCCATTCGTTGGCGGCATGTTGGATTTTACCGATTCGCTCCCGCAGGGACCGCGGCACCCAATCCATGGCTCGAATTTCATCCAACATGGCTCCCCGAATACGAAATTCCGCATAGGTGCGGAACTTTATTTCCCTGGATGGATCGAATTTCGTTAAGGCATCCAACAGGCCCACCATTCCAGCACTCATCAGATCTTCAACATTGAGCCCACTCGAAACCCGCATGGCCAATCGCATCGCCATATATTTGATCACGGACAAAAAATCCTTGATCAGATCTTCCCGTTCTTGTGTAGTCAGCGAAAGTTTTGTCGGAAGCGGCGTTTTGGGCTTTACGGGTTCAACTGTCACAGCACCTTGTTTCATTCGTTATCCTTCCGTCACAGTTCGGGTCGCAGCCAAGGCCGACGGCCCAAACAATTGAAAGCCACCTTGCCAAGAATGGTCTCCTCTCCAACCATCGAGTGTAGAGAGCAGCGAGGTCAATGCTCGGCTCGCTGGCGCACGCGGATAGAGATCGCACACGGCCCGTTGTTGGGCCACCGCCATCGTCACATACTCGTCCGTCGGGATACATCCCACATAATCCAGCGATATGGATAAAAACCGATCCGTGACTAAGCTGAATTTTCGAAACACCTCTTTGCCTTCTTGGACATGTTTGACCTTGTTCACTAACAGCCGAAATGTCTGAAGATGGTAACGCGTGGAAAGAATTTTTATGAGCGCATACGCATCAGTCAGGGAGGTGGGATCCGGAGAGACCAATACGAGTGTTTCATGGGCCACTAAACTAAAGTACAGCACATTCGCCGAAATCCCTGCAGCACAGTCGATAAGCAAAAGATCCGGCGTACGCGGTAATTCCAAAAAGGCCGTTTGAAGCAAAAGCTGTTGCTCATGTGTCAGTTGCGTAAAGGCTTGCCCGCCTGAAGTCGCAGGAAGAAGTTGGATACCTTCAGGACCGGTGATCAGCACATCTTCCAATCGTCTGTGGCCCGAGAGCACATCTTCAATCGTATACTGCGGCGTCAGACCTAAGAGAATATCCATATTCCCCAGAGCCAAGTCTGCATCCATGACCATTACTTTGCGTCCCTGACGAGCGGACGCGACTGCTAAATTGGCCACCACATTGGATTTTCCTACTCCGCCTTTTCCCGAACTCACGGCAATCACTTGGACCTGCCTTCGTTTCGACGGCGTTGGATTCATGGCTGCACGTAACCCACTTGCTTGGTCCAACCGTCTGGTCCTCGTGACTCCTGCTCTCATGTTTACCGAAGTCGTGGATACGGACATTAGTGAGCCACCCCCGCCAGAGTAGATTGCTCGGCACGCACCACAAACGGAGGCTCGCCCCAAACCAATTCCACAAGCCGTTGCCGAGTGGCCGGCTCTAAATCTTCCGGCACGCGTTGTCCCGCCGAAAGATAGGATACGGGAATGCCTGCATGAGACAACAGGTTATACATGCTGCCATATCTCAGGGTTTCATCAAGTTTGGTCATAATGATGTTCTGAATAGGGAGCGATTGATATCGGCGAATGGTGTCCAATTGCACCGACTCGGCTACCGGCGCCGCCAGGACCAAATGCGTTTCGATTTTACAAGCCTCACGAGTCATAGCCATCAATTCATCATGCCCAACTTGGTCCTTCGGGCTCCGCCCTGCCGTATCGATGAGAATGAGGTCCGCTTCCTGATGTCGTCCTAAACACTCCAAAAAATCTTGGCGAGACACCGCAACTTCCAAGGGAATTTTGAGAATTTTGGCAAAGACCCGCAATTGTTCAACCGCCGCGACACGATAGGTATCTAACGTAATCAAAACAGTTTTCCGTTGTGCATTCTGCTCACGAGCTAATCCGGCGAGTTTGGCAATCGTCGTTGTCTTACCTACTCCGGTCGGCCCCACCAACATCATGATCTTTTGTCCATATTGTCGTGAAACAGAGAGATTCGAGACGACTAGCATTTCTTCCATACGTTCCCGCAGAAGATTTATCACGGTCTCTCGGTTTCCCAGTCCGACCGTCCCTAACGTTTCCACCACTGAGCGCAACAATTGATGCGCCCGTTGAGGCTCAACACCATGGCTCACCAATGATTGATAGTCCTCAAGCAAACCGCCCGGTAACCCTTCGACCCGTTTCTGCATCTGGCTTCCCAGAACTTCACCTACCACAATTCGTAATCCTTCTAATTCCTGTCGCAAGGGACCCAAAGCCTGTTCCGGATCTTTCTGGGATTCCCGCAATCGTTGAATTTCTTCCTTCATGTCATGTAAATGTTGCGTCACAGGATCCAAGACCGTTGCCACTTTCAATTGTTCAGAAAACGTGGGTTCCTTCCTGGCCTTCGGCGGTTCAATGGAAGGACTCGCAGGAGGTGATGGATTTTTCAACAACGCTTGAAGCGACCGATCTAATGTTACAGCCGGCTGCGCCTCAGCAGCATGATTTGACCGATCCACCGCAGCCGTGACTTCAATCACCGATTGACTGAGTAGACCAAACAACCCTCCAGCTTTTTGTAAGCGACGAGAGGATACAATGACGGCATCAGGACCTAACTCGGCCTTCACCGCTTGGAGAGCTTCCTGTAAGGAGAGAGCCTCAAACCGTTTCAGCTTCATGTGGCAACCTCACAACTTCAATGGCTTGAATTTTAGTTTTTGGATCCAACTCATTCGGGGACAGCACCGCCAACGAATGAACCCCCGGCGACACCAATCGATAGAGTTGGGATCTGATCGACTGCGAACATAAGACAATCGGTTGATACCCTTGACCGACGACCCGTTCAATCGCTTGCCGCACCGCAGCAATGACGTGATTAAACAAACTCGGCGACAATCCGACCTGGTCTCCCCCACTGGGCTTGATCGCCTCCGTTAACCGTCGATCTAACATCGGGTCTAAACTCACCACGTGCACGAAACCATCCGAATTGGCATATTGCGTGGAAATCGTTCTGGATAAATTTTGCCGGGCATATTCCGTCAGAGTGTCAGGATCCTTACTCACCGTGGTGTAATCGGCAACAGTCTCAAGAATGGTCCGCAAATCCCGAATAGAAACCCGTTCACGCAATAAATTCCGTAAGATTCTCACCACCACTCCTAACGACAATTGGGTGGGAATGAGCTCATCCACCACCTTGGGATATGTCTTGGCTAGGTTATCCAGCAAATTCTGGACCTCTTGGCGACCCAGCAATTCATGCCCACTGGATTTCAGAAGTTCAGTCAAGTGTGTCGCAATAATGGCCGGTCCATCCACGACCGTATACCCTTCCATTTGAGCTCGCTCTTTTTCTGTTGGCGCGATCCAGACGGCCGGCAAACCAAAACACGGATCCTGTCCGGGTTTGCCCTCCAATCCCTTTTTAGCATTTCCAGGATTGATCGCTAATAAATGCCGGGGCACGAGTTCGCCCTTGGCTACCTGAATACCTTTGAGCAAAATACTGTATTCATGGGGCTTAAGCTGCAGGTTGTCCCGAATATGGACAGAGGGCACGACGAATCCCATGTCCAGTGCCGTCTGTTTGCGAATAGCCCGGATTCTCTCCAGAAGTTCTCCGCCTTGGGCATGATCGACAAACGGCACAAGACCATAGCCCACATGTAATTCCAAAAGATCAGGCGGAGCGACTGTATCGATTGATTCGGTGACAGGTGCTTCAGCTTTTTCTGCCTGTCCCCCTGTGCTTTTTTGCGGACGGGAGGCAGTCGCGGCCGCCTTCTGTTTCCGCTGCCACAGCACATAGGCCAATCCAGCCGTCAACGCCCCCAGAAGCAAGAATGGGACATGGGGTAATCCCGGCAATAAACCTAAAAAGATCAACATGCTTGCCACCGCCCCGACCAACTGTGGATTAAAAAAGAGTTGGTCCGTTAAATCGCGGCCCAAGCTCGTATCCGTGGAGACTCGTGTAATAATAATGCCGGCTGCTGTCGACATAATGAGCGCTGGGATTTGTGCAACAATTGCATCTCCCACGGTCAATAGGGTAAACCGTTTGGCGGCGTCCACGAACGACATCCCGTGATCCAACACGCCAATCCCGAGTCCGCCCAACACATTGATGAAAATAATCAACAGGGCGGCGATAGCATCGCCTCGCACAAATTTACTGGCACCATCCATGGAGCCATAAAAATCAGCTTCCTGTGAGATCATTTCTCGACGTTTTCTGGCTTCCCCTTCGTCAATAATGCCGGCATTAAGATCCGCATCAATACTCATTTGCCGCCCGGGCATCGCATCCAACGTAAACCGGGCCGCCACTTCGGCAATGCGGGTGGCCCCTTTGGTAATGACGACAAAATTTATAATTACGAGAATAGAAAACACCACGATTCCAACGGCAAAATTCCCACCGACGACGAATTCGCCAAACACACGAATCACTTCCCCGGCGGCCGCCGGCCCTTCATGTCCATGCAACAAAATGGCACGGGTGGAGGCGATATTCAATGCCAAACGATATAGCGTCGTGAGTAAGACAACCGAAGGAAAGACCGAAAATTCAGCTGGGCGTCCCGCATTCATCGTGACGAGCAAAATCAACATCGCCAACGTGATGCTAAAAGACAAAAACAGATCAAGCATGAACGGAGGAAGAGGGAGCAGCATGAGTAATAACAGCCCCACGACACCCACCGGGAGCAGTACATCCCCATAATGCGCAGGAGTCAGTTCAAGCTTGAGTCGTTCACTATCAAATGCCATAGAATTCCCGAAGGTATTTAGACTGAAGGCTCAAGGCGAATACCATAAGACCCGCCGTGTTGGATGAGCAGGCATGATTAGCTCCTAAAAACCTTCGCCCTTCCACCTTCAGCCTTCCGCCTATCCACCTAACTAGCCTGTTCCTGGGTATTTCGCAAACGATAGACATAGGCCAGCACCTCAGCCGCGGCTTGATACAGGGCCGCAGGAATTTCCTGTCCAACTTTCGCGGCTTTAGACTTCGATTTTCCAGAATCGGCACGTTCGCATGACGGGCAATTTGTTTGATTTTTTCTGCCATGAACCCGGCACCTTTTGCCACAACCACCGGGGCATCCATGTTGCTCGTGTCATACCGGATAGCAACTGCCACATGTGTGGGGTTGGTAATGATCACATCCGCCTTGGGAACAGCTTGTAACATGCGTTGCCGCGATCGTTCCCGTTGTAGGCTGAGGCGGCGAGAGCGTACCTGTGGATCCCCTTCTACATCCTTCGATTCATCTTTGACTTCCTGCTTGGTCATTTTCAAATCTTCGTTGTGCTGCCACCGTTGATAAATAAAATCGGCAATCGCCAAAATTAACAGGGCGCCACCCACTGACCAGACAATATTTTGCACCAATGCCCAGGTCCCGGTAATTGCCTCGGAAATTCCTAGGACGGGAAATTGAACAATATGCTTCATGCCCTCGGACAACACGGCATACAGAATCCCTGCGACCATCGCCACCTTCAGTAGCGATTTTAAGAGTTCTACAACCCCTTTCCAGGAAAACACCCGTTTAATGCCATTTTTGGGATTTAATTTTGATGGTTTAGGTTGTAAGCCCTCCTCAATCCATAACGGACCTGTTTGCATAAGATTCGCCGCCAACGCTAAGATCCCCACAATCAGTCCCAATGGAATCAGTGGAACAAAGGCTTGATTGGTAATGTTCAAGAGCAGGACATACAATGTCGAACTATCAACCTGCAACGTGCCCGCTTGCTCCAACCAGTGGCGATAATGACCATAAAACTCTCGGAGCATCTGAGGAGCCCACAAAGAGATTGCGCCCACGCCTCCCAACAACACGAACAGTGGCGGCAACTCTCGCGTGGTGGCCACTTGTCCTTTGCGACGAGCATCCGCTAATTTTTTAGGCGTGGGTTGTTCGGATTTTTCTCCACCGTCTTTATTTTCAGCCATGCCCTAACTCCTGTAATAACTCCCAGAGAACGGCTTCCATCCCCAACACCGAATCTTGAAAGACCAAGGCAATAAATGGCAGCCCCAACCCTAATACAATAAGCCCTATTGAAATCGTAATGGGGAAACTGGTGAGTAAAATATTCATTTGCGGAACAAGCCGTCCCAGCACACCCATCGTCAAATGCACGAGAAACGTGGCAGCCATGACTGGGAAGGCCAATTTCAAACCTGTCTGATATGTTGTTTGTATCAGGCCTGTAACATCGGTAAGGAGGGGACCGCTCAAATGCGCCCCGAATGGAGGAATCAACTGAAAACTACTCCCCAAAGCCAACAACACCAACAGATGCCCATCCACTTGAAAATATAAAAGGGTGGCAAGAACCGTCATCAATTGGCCGAACACAGGTGTTTGCACTTGTGACACCGGGTCGAGCACATTGGCCATTGCAAACCCCACTTGAAAACCCAGAATACTCCCAGCCAATTCTACCGCTGCCATGACCAAGCGCATCGCCAAGCCAAGAACCAATCCAACGAACAGTTCCGCGGCCAAGGCCATCACCAAATATCCCGGCGCTAACCAATCGGGAGAAAGGGTAAAGGTCACAATGGGAGTCAGAATGACCGAGATGGCCGCTGCCATGCCAATTTTGATGCGCGTGGGAACGATTCGCCCACCAAGTAAGGGCAAGGCGGACAAAATCGCTGCGGTTCGTACTAAAACCACAACAAACTGCCAGACCTGTTGAATCGCGATATCCCATTGCAACACTGCTTATGTCATTTCCTTTTTTGAGAAAAAAAGGAAAAAGTGAAAAGGGAGAAGGGAGAAGGGAGAAGTAAAATGAAATAATTTAAGAAGCGCCGGGTCTCTTCCCTGTTTCTACCTTCCTTCTTGCTTCTCACTTCCAACTTCTCCCTTCTCGCTTCTTCCGTCACTGTGCCATTTCAGGAATAGACCCCCACACATTGGTCATAAATCCCACGAGAATTTGTACCATCCATGGGAACATGACCAGAAGAACGATAAACATGGTGGCAATTTTTGGCAAAAAGGTCAGTGTCATTTCATTAATTTGAGTCATGGCCTGAAAGGCACTGACCATCAACCCCACGATCAAGCTTAAGCCCAACATGGGACCTGCCACGAATAAAATGGTTTTAATCGCCTCCTGACCGATTCCCATTATGCCTTCAAGAGTCATGTCTTCAAGCCTTCTGTTTGAGTGAGGAGTAAGTAGTCAGGAGTAAGGAGTAAAAAGAAAATTCTTCTTGCTCTTTCATTTCACTCCTCACTTTTTCCTACTTACTTTTCCCTTTTTACTTCTTGTTCACTGAAAGCTGTTCATGAGCGAGCCCACCACCAAAAACCACCCGTCCGCCAACACAAACAGCACGAGTTTAAACGGCAACGAAATCATGATCGGCGGCAACATCATCATGCCCATGGACATCAAGGTACTCGCCACAATCATATCGATCACGAGAAAGGGCACATAAATCAAAAAACCAATTTGAAACGCCGTTCGCAATTCGCTCGTCACAAACGCCGGCACCAGGGCATGGAGCGGGACATCTTTAGCGGTCTGAGGGTCTGGGATTTTTCCCATACTCATAAACAAGCTTAAATCTTTTTCCCGGACTTGTTTCAACATAAACTCTCGAATCGGTTCGATGGCCCGTTGCATTGCTACTTCTTGTGTCATCTGATTGTCCAGGAACGGGTTTAGTGCCTCGGTTTGGATTTTTTCCCACACCGGCATCATAATGAAAAGGGTTAGAAATAACGCCAGACCAATCATGACTTGGTTGGGAGGAGCCTGGAGGGTTCCCAGAGCTTGTCGTAGAAGACCCAGAACGATCACAACACGAGTAAAGGAAGTCACCAACATTAATAAGGCGGGCGCCAACGTCAAAACCGTGAGCATGAAGAGAATACGGAGGCCAAACGTCCACGGCTCTGTCGCGTCTAATCCAGAAACTTGCAAACTAATGATCGGATCGTTCGTGGGTTGAGCCAATGCACTGAGGGGCTGGCCCATGACCCCACCAATCACACCAAAACACAAAAAACCAAGGCGTCCAGAAAATCTTGACATCCGAGCGTACATATTCTTGGTGGAACCATTCATGAACATTTGGGAATCGAGACGACAGACGTGTGTGATAAAGATTCGGCCCCGTTATTCTGTGAACTCTTCTGTGACCATTGACCCAACCATACCCCTATTCGACCGACGACAGGATCAGCCAACAACCGGACCTGACTGACTCGCTTTTCATCAGTAATCTTTGTCAATAACGTCATTTCCTTGGCCGTCGTTCCCAAAACTAAAACCTCCCCCGCCACGTCAATCAGCATGATTTGCTTTCCCGTCCCTAACCGCAAGCCACCCAACACACGCATGATAGGCTCTCCACCCTTTCCAAGACTCTCCCCAAACGTGCGTCGAACCCACGCCAGTCCGCCCAAAAGGACAAGCACGACCAAAACCAATGCTCCGGCCATCTTGAAAGCTTCATGCGTCAAATCCATAATGTCTTAACTCTAAAGTAAGGAGTGAAAAGTGAAGAGTAAGGAGGTAAGAAAAAACATCAAAATCTCTTGCTCTTTCATTCCATTATTCACTCCCTACCCCCAACTCCTTACTTCTTTAACGAAGTTTATTCACCCGCTCCGAAGGGCTGATCACATCGGTGAGACGAATCCCAAATTTTTCATTGACCATGACCACCTCTCCCCGAGCCACCAACCGTTCATTGACCAGGACCTCTAACGGTTCACCAGCCAATTTATCTAATTCCACGATAGACCCTGGCCCTAGTTGCAACAAGTCTTTAATCAACATCCTTGTACTTCCCAATTGCGCAGATAACAAAAGAGGAATATCTAATATTCGATCAAGATTGGAATCTTGAGGAACAGACATTTCTTGAACTGCTGGTGGAGCCGGTGCCGGGCTTTCACTCTTTGCAGCAGCTTCCTGGGCCAAAGCCTCCATCATTTCTTTCTCGGCATCAAACGTCTCCATGTCTACGCTGTCTTCTTCACTCATATGTCTTCTCCATTGTTCCCCGATTATCCAGTCACCATATGCTCACTATTGAGTTGGTCCCCTTACTCAGGCATCATCATAACGTTTTGGATTTGAAACGATTGCATGCCCTTGGTCGTCCCTGGAAATCCCAAAAATTTTGGAACGCCTTCCACCGTCGCAGTTAAAGGCTGCGTAGTGGATTGATTTAAGGTGATCACATCTCCCGGCGCAAAGTGCATGAACTCTTCAACCGACAGCTCCTTTTCTCCCAACATAATTGAGAAATTGACAGGAGCCTCCTTGAGCCTCCTTGAAAAACGCTTGATCCACCCATGGTCTACTTCATAAAAATCGCTTTGGAAACTTACCTGCAGCCGATCACGAATCGGTTCCAACATGGCATAAGGAAGACAGAGGTGCAGATCTCCCACCGAGTTGCCAAGCTCAATACCTAACGTCACCACCATGACGATATCCGCCGGCAACACGATGGCAGCCAATTGCGGATTCATCTCCGCCCGAACGGCTTTGATCCGTACTTTTTGAACGGGATCCCAGGCTCTCTCTAAATCCTTCATCCCCATCTCCATCACCTTACGCATGACCCGCTGTTCAATCAGCGTAAAATCCTGGCCTTCTGGCTTTACGTGGGTTTGGCCAGCTCCCCCAAAAAAATGGTCGACGAGTAGATAGACGGTTGTCGCATCGGTAGCAACCATCGCTGTGCCCCGAAGAGGCTCCATCGAAATAATTTGAAGATACGCAGGAACGGGAAGCCGTTTGGTGAATTCACTAAATTTCATGACGGATTGGTTGGTTATAGTTACTTCAACCGCCTTTCTAAGAATGTCACTAAGCGCCAGACGAAAAAGACGAGAGAATTGCTGATGGATCACATCCAAAGTCGGCATTCGACCTCGAACAACCCATTCTTGATTTCCTAAATCATAAGGAACAGGCCCATCTTGTGGTTCCTCCACCTCGGGAGTTTCGGTTTCAACATCCCC
>QIDY01000128.1 GCA_003228495.1 Nitrospirota bacterium | reverse complement strand
TGGCTCTGTTGAGGTTTGTTCGATTGAGATCCGTTCAAAGATGGCCCAAAGATTGGATGCGAGATGTCAAAGTTATTGATGAACAGGCCCTTAGGACTCAGTTGAATTGGGTTCCTCCAGCGAAAACGCCTGAATACGTTTTCGTCCATCCTTATCTTGTACAAGAATTTCCACTTTACGTTCGGCATCATCCAACATTTTCAAACACGTCTTGGACAGTTTGACGCCTTCTTCGAATATCCTCAAGGATTCATCTAGAGAAAGCTCGCCGGCTTCTAATTCCGTCACGATGGTCTCTAAGCGAGTCAATGCTTTTTCAAATTTTATCGCCGCCATTTTCTCTCCGTACTCTTAAGATATAGGGTATTATAACCTTCCCCCACGCTGAATCAAAAGCACTTCTTCATTTCGGTGGATGGATTTGCTGTACCCTGCAAACTAATTCACCGCCAGACAATGTCGCATGTACTTCTGCGCCCACCTCTGTATCTGTTGAATTTTTGAGGACTTTTCCATCACGAACACCTTTCACAATACTATACCCTCTCGCCAAAACTGCCAGGGGACTCAATTGATGCAGCTGAGAGATCGCTAATTTTGTTTGATGACATCTTAGAAGAACTGAGTTCTGCATACCCCGAACCAAATGCCTATTGAGCTCAGTCACCCGTCCCTGCTTTCTACGGACGGTCGAAAGAGGATTGGCTTCCCAAATCGTCGACTGGTGTTGTAATAACTGGAGCTGAATATTGCGACACCAGTGTTTTATTTTTTGATACACCTGCCGCTCCAACTCATCTACCCGTTGAACAAAGTGCCCGATAATGAGTCGAGGCTCAGGCAATCGTCGACTCACTTCCTGAACCTGGACAGTCAAAACGGCGATTACGTTCTTGAAAGACCGTTCCAATCGCGTTCGATGAGCGCACACCTGTTCTTTCACGACCATGCAATCTGGAGTGACCAATTCCGCCGCAGCTGAAGGAGTTGGAGCGCGGCAATCAGCCGTCAAATCGGCCAGCGTGACATCGGTTTCATGCCCAACCGCCGAGATGATAGGAATCCGAGACGCGGCAATAGCCAACACCACTCGCTCCTCATTGAAAGCCCATAAATCTTCCAACGATCCTCCTCCACGTCCCACAATCAACACATCGACGCTTCCAACCTGAGAACTCAACTGATTGAACATTTCAATGGCTCGAGCAATTTGACCGGCAGCCTCCTCACCTTGGACGGCTACAGGAGCAATGACGATCTTCGCAAGCGGCCAACGGCGATGCAAAATTGTCAACAGATCATGAATAGCTGCGCCAATAGGTGATGTCACCACTCCTATACGATCAGGAAACGCCGGCAATGGTCGCTTCCGAGATTCATGAAAAACCCCGTTGACTTCCAGCTTTGCTTTGAGTTGCATAAAAGCCAATTGCAACTCACCAATCCCTTTGGGCTCCACCGCTTCTAACAATAATTGGTAGTCTCCCCGAGGTTCATAGACCGACAGGCGCCCAAAGACCAAGACCTCCAGACCATCTTGCAGAGCAAATTTCAACCGATCAGCTTGCCGGCGAAACAACACCGCTCGAACCTGGCTGGCCTGATCCTTCAACGTAAAATATTGGTGCCCGGAGGAAGGACAACGAAGATTGGAGATTTCCCCTTCCACCCAAACTGAGGGAAATTGCTGTTCCAAATTCGAACGAATATGTCTCGTAAGCTCCGAAACAGTCAGCAAAAGGGGGAAAAGCTCTGGCACGGGAATGCGGCTATTCAAACAGCTGAAGGCGAGAAATACGGTTGGTTTTCCCAGTCGTGCGATTCAATTCCACAATGGCCGCACTCAACACGGATGGCCCCGTGGCCACTTCAAATCTTCGAGGCAGTTGTGTCAGAAATTTCTGAATGACCAAATTGGGCTTCATGCCGATCACGGATTGCACCGGGCCAGTCATGCCCACATCAGTCAGATACCCTGTCCCCTGGGGTAAAATTTGTTCATCGGCTGTTTGCACGTGAGTATGGGTTCCCAACACTGCAGAAACTTTGCCGTCCAAAAAATACCCCATGGCCATTTTTTCTGATGTGGTTTCTGCATGCATATCGACAAGAATATGGTCGGTCTGTGTATTCAGTTGAGCCAATTCTCTTTCAGCAACACGAAAGGGACAATCCACCATGGGCATAAAGACTCGTCCCATCAATTGCACAATACCTAAACGTTCGCCATGGACCGTTTCAATCACACACGATCCTTTTCCCGGCACACCATCAGGATAATTCGCAGGACGAATCACGCGTGTTTCTTTTTGCAAATACTCCATCACCTCCCGCTTATCCCAGGCATGATTTCCTAACGTAATCGCAGAAAGACCAAGATCAAAGAGTTCCTGGGCAATATCAGGAGTAATCCCAAACCCTCCGGCCGCGTTTTCTCCATTTCCAACAACCAAGTCAATATGATGATCCTCAATAGCCTTCGAAAGATGCTTTAACAACACCCGACGGCCAGGCTCTCCCATAATATCTCCGATAAACAGAATATTCATGCTTAATGGCTAACAAACTACTTCGCAAATTCGATATATCGATTTTCACGAATAACCGTGACCTTGATTTGGCCGGGATAGATGAGCTCTTGCTCTATTTTTTTGGCTAAGTCGCGGGACAGCGCAAAACCTTCGGTATCGCTTAATTCTCCCTGTCGAATAATCACACGCACTTCACGACCTGCTTGAATGGCATAGGCTTTATCGACACCCGAGAAGCCGGTCGCCAAGGATTCCAATTTTTCTAACCGTTTCACATAGGCTTCTAATGTCTCGCGTCTTGCGCCTGGGCGAGCGGCGGAAAGCGCTTCGGCCGCCGCTACCAATACGGCCTCGGGACAGAGCGGTTCTACCTGCTCATGATGAGCCGCAATCGCATTAACAATGAGTTCAGACTCACCATATTTCTTCGCCAACTCAGCTCCCAGCATCGCATGCGTGCCTTCTTCTTCATGACTGACAACTTTTCCAATATCATGAAGCAAAGCACCACGCTTCGCGAGTTTCACATCCAACCCCAACTCCGAAGCCATGATCCCACAGATATAGGAAGCTTCACGAGCATGATATAAATTATTTTGCCCATAGCTGGTCCGAAATTTCAGTCGCCCCAACAATTTGACAATTTCAGGGTGAAAATCCGAAAGGCCGACTTCGAAGATGACTTTCTCGGCCTCATCCCGCATCAGTTTATCCACATCTCCTTTGACTTTTTCCACCACTTCTTCAATTCTCGTAGGATGAATACGGCCATCCTGCATCAAACGTTCTAATGCAATTTTTGCTACCTCCCGACGCAGAGGATCAAACCCGGACACAATGACCGCCTCCGGCGTTTCATCAATGATCAGATCCACGCCAGTCGCGGCTTCCAAGGCCCGAATATTTCTCCCTTCTCGTCCAATAATTCGGCCTTTCATGCTATCATTGGCAAGATGAACCACAGAAATGGTGGCCTCATTGACATAGTCTCGAGTAATGCGTTGAATCGAGCGGGTCACAATTTCACGGGCATCTCGATCTGCCGCTTCTTTGGATTCATCTAAGATCCGTTTGGTCAGGAGGGCAGCATCAAGCCTTGCCTCCGTCTCAATTTCGCTTAATAATTGTCGTTTGGCTTCATCGGCGGTGATCCCGGCTACTTGCTCCAAAGCCACCCGATGTTCCTTAATCGCCTTTTCACACACGGCAGTTTGCTTAACTAAAGCCTCATCCTGCCTTTTGAGAGCCTGCTCCTTTCTGCGCATCTCTTCATCGCGTTTATCAAACTGGCTCACCTTTAGGTCAAGGGCTTCTTGTCGCTGCAAGATTTTCCGATCTGCCGCTTGAATTTCATTACGCTTGTCTTTTTCTTTAGCCTGGAGATCAGATTTTGCCTGAAATAACATGTCCTTTGCTTCGATCTTGGCTTCCTTCACCACATTCTCGGCTTCCCATTGTGCATTCTGGGTGAGCTGTTGAATTTGGACTTCAGCTTCGGAACGTCGCTGAGCATCCATATATTGTTGGAAGACTTTGGACAATAGAAACCCAATCACCAGCCCAACCACACCTGCAAGTATAGGAATTATCATTTCCATCGCTTGACTCCTATTCGTTTCCATTTGCACTCATGATGAGAAAAGCGTCACCCTTCCCGTTCATGAGTACGCAACGTTCCTCTTGTACAAACCATAAGAACTCTTAACGAAAGGAAAAGGAAATGGAGCGAGGGGAGAAAAAGTCTCTCTACTTAGAAAAAACTAGAGGGGACGAGTGGGAACAGGAAGATGAACGAGGGGAAAATCACGACAATCGAACAGAGACCTGAGGCTTCCTGAAACAGGTTCAGCTTGCAACCACCAATTTTGGTGTTCAAGAAAAACAGAAGGTCCAGGATCTATCACACACCAAAATACCGAATGTTTCAGATCAAAGGACTGGCTATTCTCCTTGAATAGAACCTCTATAGGCTTAACAAACCTGGATTTCCAAGAATACCATTGACCCTCACATAGTCGTTTCCAACATCGTTCAATTCCAATTTCCAACCAACCCGCTATAACGAAAAATTCTGTGGTCATCGCGGGTCTCCAGCTTCCTTTCCCTGACAAGGGAATATTCCTTTCATTCTTTGCAATTCAATAACTTATGAATCCTAAAATATCAGAACACGCCTCCTTATTTCAATAATGAGATTGGAGACGTTACCACATAATAGTTTAACACGAAAACTCATGTTTAAACGCACTGGGGCGCAACTATATGTTTTGAAAGGAAATATCCTGTGGATACAGGAATGGGTGAGTAAAACGGAGGGAAAGATTACCCCGGATGTGTTTCTAAATGCTGATCGATCGCTTCCAATAGGAGTTGAGCACGACGATCCATTTCGCTTTCTCCTTCACCACCCTGCCGCTGCTGTTGAAAGAGCAGATCGGTGACATTTATGGCTGCCAAAATGGCAAGTTTGGTCGGGGTACTCGTCCGAGTTTGTTTGGCAAGGGTCCGCATTTGGGCGTCGACATATTCAGCTAGCTCATGAAAATAGGCCTCATCTCCCTCGCCTTGCAGGGAAAACCGTTGACCAAAGACTTCAACCTCAATGGTCTTCGTCATCATCAGGGTTCCGTTATGAATCGTTTGAACGATCTAAAAACTCAAGCTCGTCGAGCACCTTTTCAATTTTCGAGCGAATGGTGGTCCGCTCGTCTTCCCACCCTTCCGACAAATCTTGCTGCTCTGCTAAGTGCTCCCGAGCGGATTCCAGCTCTTGCTCAAGGTGCGATTTATCCTGCCGTAATTCGACAACCAGATCGAGTAATTTTCGAACTCGTACTTCTAATTTTTCCATTTTTTCAATACTCACGCCTACCTCCTTCCTCACAGGCTCAACCGAGCGGGACTATAGTGCGTTCAACAAAACCTGTCAAGAGAAACACTGGGGCAACCCTTACCAAACAACGTCCGGTAAATTCGGTAACTTCCCACCACACGCTTCACATATCTACGTGTTTCCCGATAGCCAATCAATTCTACAAATTCATCAGCTGGACGGTGCCCATTTTTGACCCTCCATCGTTTGACAGCCTGAGGCCCGGCATTATAGGCCGCCACGGAATAAATAATATTGCCCTGATATTTATTCAGCAATTGGCCAAGATAGTGCGTCCCTAATCGAATATTATACTTGGGATGAAACAGCCGATCAGGTTGAGACTCCGAATTCGATAGATTCAATTGACGTGCCACACGTTTGGCCGTGACCGGCATGAGTTGCATCAGACCAATCGCGCCAACAGGAGAGACCGCTCGAGCGCTATACAGGCTTTCTTCACGAATAAGGCCTGCGACCAAAAACGGGTCCACATGTGAAGGGACAAATGATCGAATGATCGTTTGATAGCCCATGGGGAACGCTCCTGACCAAACCGGAGAGTCAGAAGGCAGTTGCCCTTTTCGCAAGGTATGTCCAAAATGGCGAATAGCCAAACGGATTCCGACATCGTAGGCTCCGATCCATCCGGCTAATGAGGCAAGCTGAGGAAACACCCGTCCATCTGAACCATGACGGACATAGACCCGTTCAAGTTCCTGCACCGCCTCCTTGAATAATTGAACGCTTTTTAGGGCTTGGAGCTTTTGATAATGAATATCTTGTTCGAGTTTGGCAGGAACACCTATCCCCTTCGAATCGCTTGATGGCAAGATAGTCCGGACTTGGGGAGTTGGGTCCTTGAAACCAAGTTTGCTCTGAGCTAATTGCCCATAATAGGTTAAAGGGTACGCCTGGCTTAACTGTTGCCAATGCTGTCTCGCCCATGCCACCCGCCCCACATGTTCTTGTGAACGAGCGAGCCAATATAAAGCCCGGGATTTCGCATGCACGAGGGAAAGCGAATGTGGTTTTTTCGTTTTTTTGATAATGTCCTGAAAGATAGTTATGCCTTTAGCAAATTGCCCACTTTGGTAATGCATCCATCCCGTTCGCCACAAGGAATCTAATTGCCGCGAAAGCGTATGTGCTACTTGTCCAGACTTCCGATAGGCCAGCACAGCTTCAGCCGAGCGATCATGATCCTGCAACCAAATTCCATAATACGTGTAAAGCTGAGCTTGCTGGTCTCCAGTTAGTTGATCAACAGGCAACGTCTTCACCAGATTCGCCAATAGCTTGCCTTTGCCTTGTCGTAAATAGGCCCGTCCCAACCAGACCCAGGCATCATCTTGCCAAGATGAAGAAGATCGGGAGAGCATCTGTAAAGCCTTTTCGGCTTGCTCGTATTGCTTTAATCGCACCAAGGCAATGGCAATCCTGTATTGGGCGTGGAAATATTGAGGAGTTTTAGGAGATACAGCCAGCACCTGTTGAAATTCCTTGACTGCCTTTTGCAATGCCCCTCCCTGATACAAAACCATCGCACGCTGATACCGCTCCCCAAACGTTGGCACAGAGAACGCCCCCCCTTCCTGAGCAAGCCAATGTTCAGCCTGAAGACTTTCGGGAGCTAACGGGAACTCTTCCCACAACTTTCGAAAAACCTTGATCGTTGTTTCTTTTTGGCCCAGCTGCCCCGCGCACATTCCAATCTGAAATAATGCCCTAGCCGCTTTTGAATGGCGCGGCTCCACCGACAAGGCTTGCGCTAAGACCGAACGAGCCGCTTGACAATCCTCTAGCCCTAATAAGACTTTTCCACCCTCATAGAGTACTTCGGCTCGGACAAGTGATTCGCGATATCGATGGTTAAATTCTTGAACAACCTTGGCCGCCTCTTGCCACAAACCAGCATTCACATAGGCTTGAACTAACCAAAAATAAAGGTAATCATCCAAAACAGGAAAATCGGTTAATGAAATGCGCAATAAAGGGATCGCTTCCACTGGCTTTAAGGTCCGAAGCGCATACCCATACCGAAGCCTGGCTCGTTTAGCCCAAGGCGTTCGGCCATAAGCTGTTACCACTTGATGGAATATTTTTGCGGCTTTCAATGAAGCTCCAGAACCAAAAGTCGGCTTGTCTAATTCCATAAGCAATTTGGTAAAACATTCTTTTGGGTCCTGACAAATGGCAGTCAGCGGGTCAGGCGAAATTACTGCATGAGGCAGTAACAGTATGCACCCGCCCAAGAACAGCCTGCTAACCCAATGTCGTAATAGGTTTCCCATCTTCCACCAATTTTGAATCAGGTTTAGTAGCTCACGTTTAGATTGTGGGAATGTTGAAAAAAGCCGCCAGCGGCGTTCTCGCCCTTTTGCCGTGCTCACGTACTGAGAGTACGCTCCGCGCGTCAAAAAGGCTGCGGC
>QIDY01000258.1 GCA_003228495.1 Nitrospirota bacterium | reverse complement strand
GCTTTGGTGTCTCAGCGGGTGATGGCTGATTTTCGTACACATGTTTTTTCCCATCTTCATCGGTTATCCCTAAATTTTTTCGCTAAACGACGAACCGGTGAATTGATTTCCCGTTTGATGAACGATGTGGGTGTCATTCAAAAACTTCTGACTGAAACGCCCATGGATGCGCTCAAGCATTTGGTGACCATTATTGGAGGGGTGGGGTTTCTCTTGGTGATGAATTGGCGTCTGTGTGGGTTGATTCTCATTCTCCTGCCTTTGCTCGCGATTGTCGCGCGGCTTTTTGGCAAACGATTAAAAATGCTCTCCATGACAATTCAAGATCAAACCGCCCACGTTACCACTCTTATTGAGGAAGTGGTGTCTGGTATTCGGGAAGTGAAATCGTTTGTGCAAGGCGCAAGGGAAGAAGCCCGGTTTCGCTCTGCTGTGGAAGGGCTTTTAGCCACTACGATGCAGCGAACGGCAGTCTTAGCTGTATTTGTGCCAGTGATTACCTTCTTCACCTTTGTGATGGCGATTGGGGTGTTGTGGTATGGAGGCAAACAGGTCATAGAAGGGCAATTGTCACCAGGCGAATTATTTGCGTTTGTCCTGTTTGCAGGAATTTTAATTGGGCCCTTCGGGTCTGCAGCACGGATTTTTTCTCAAGTCAAGGAAGTCCAAGGAGCGATGACACGGGTTTTCGAACTGCTGGATACGCCGTTGGATATTCAAGATAGTCACAATGCACAGCCTTTAACGCCGATTCGAGGCGATGTGAGGTTTGAGAACGTGCAATTTGCCTATGAGGAACGCCCACCTGTATTAGAAGCCGTCTCCTTTTCGATTCGGGCTGGAGAATGTGTGGCGCTTGTGGGCCCGACCGGTGCCGGGAAGACGACGATCATTAATCTCCTTCACCGTTTTTATGACCCCACCGGGGGACGGGTACTCATTGATGGCCACGACGTAAAATCCATTCAATTGGACAGCTTGTATCATCAACTGGCGTTGGTCCCACAAGACACCTTCTTATTTGGCGGCACCATCCTGGACAATATCCGATATGGTCGGTGGGAAGCCTCGGAAGCGGATATTCTTGAAGCGAGTCAGCGTGCCAATGCGCATGAATTTATTCAGGTCCTTCCGTTAGGGTATCAGACTGTTTTGGGGGAAAAGGGTGTAAACCTATCTGGTGGACAACGTCAACGGGTGGCTATTGCGCGGGCGTTGCTGAAAGATCCGAGAATCCTCATCCTTGATGAAGCCACCTCAGCTTTGGATAGTCAATCAGAATCGTTGGTGCAAGGTGCGTTGGTCGAGCTCATGAAGGGGAGGACAACCTTGATGATTGCCCATCGTTTTTCGTCAATACAGCGAGCGGATCGTATTCTCGTTCTTCATAAAGGAACGATTATTGAAGAAGGCCGGCATGAAGATTTGCTCGATAAACGAGGCCTTTACCACCACTTGTATACGTTGCGGGAAGTTGAGGGGCTGGCCGATGTTGCTCAGAGCTAAACTAGGCTGAATCGAACTCCATCCATTCCTCCTCAGAAAAATCAGGATATAGATTAATCCACCGTGCCGCTCGCAACAATGCGAAAGCGCCTCAAGGCCAACGGACATACAGTTAAGAAAAAGTAATGGGTTTTCCCGCTCTGCCTCGCTTCTCAGCAGCTGGATTCCATGCTATATAAAGTAAAGCAATGCCCCCATACCTAACCCCTTATTATAGAGTATAGAGTGGGATCATAAATAAGCTATGAGTCAACCACCTCTCGCCTTCCAAAAATATTATAATCAGGTGGCTGGGATCTTTCGAAATAGCTTAGATTCCTCTGAACCTCCACACTCAGTCGGTCACCTGCATTTATTACCCCCTAGTTTTCGCCACCTGGCTGATGCTGCTGAGGAATCCCAAGAATTTTCCCAAGCCGCATCCACAATCGCGCCGGAACTAAAAAATCCTGCCCGTGTCGTCTCGGAGGTATTCCGGCGCTCTGGGTTTTACCATGGTGTCCTAACTGAAGAACTGCCAGAAAACTTGTGGGGGACCATTGAACCTTATCTTAAGCATCGGGAGGCAACGGTCCTTCAATTGCTGCTTTTAGACGGTTGTAAATTCCCTATGGACAAGTTTTCCATTCTTGATTGGACGGTAGAACGATTCACTGCGGACCAGATTTCTTCCCTTGGTCCTTCCAAGCAAGACTCTGCGGATTTCTACCCGCAAGAAATCCTAAATTCTAATTTTTATTCCCAATGGTGGTTCCTGTGTTGCCCCAAAATGGTAGAAAAGCCTGACAGCTCGATTATTTATCTGGATCGTGGACCTTTGAAGAATCATTGGAAACCGCTTCTAGCGCTTTCTTTATTCAGCAAAAGGCCCTTTACCATACCGATTATTCTTGAATCCGAACATCAATGGAGCCTACGGAAGGTCCGCTTTGGCGTGCCAGAGATAGATATTACATATATCGAACCGGATGGACCGGAAATTGAAGCTCCGCATTACACGTGGGTCCTATCGGAAGAAGGCCGTGACCGTATCGAGAAATTTTTTCATTTCTTTAATGGTTTGGGGGAAATTTTGGAAAACTCTAAAAGGATTAAGCGGGCTGCCCGCCGGTATATCCGAGGCATCTTTATTACCGCAGAGCATCCTTTTGAAACTGATGATACGAGGGAAGATGCCTTTCTTCAGTATTTCTACGGGATGGAGAGTTTGCTTTTGGCAAAAGGTGAACAGGGGGAAATCAGCTACAAGATTGCTACACGCTGTGCTTATCTAACTTGTTTGGATAGCAACAAGCGGGCAGAATACTTCAACTGTGTAAAGAAACTCTATGACAATCGTTCCAAACTTGTTCATGGTACAAAAGGCCTAAATAAAGAATTTAGTCTGGATAAGGTCCGCGACCTTTTTCGGATGGTTTTTATGGTTACGCTAAGGTTCCATGCCAAGGAAAGCTCTGACAGCAAATGGTGTGAGATGTTACGCGGCATTCA
The DNA here is from genome assembly GCA_003228495.1 of Nitrospirota bacterium. Lineage (GTDB taxonomy): Bacteria > Nitrospirota > Nitrospiria > Nitrospirales > UBA8639 > Nitrospira_E. The sequence continues at coordinate 5,637 of QIDY01000258.1, read as the reverse complement.
CGTTTCGAGCCGACGCCAAAAAGAGGCTCTAGAGTTGGCACATGACGTCTTTGAGTATTGTAGTGATCTAAGGCCTATTGTTTAGGTTAGGCATGGGCTGTTTGTAGCTACAAGTGAGCTGAGCCCTTTCTTTCGACCAATCTCTTCCCACCTTTCTCCTTTCATCATCTTCTTCTTTCTTCTCGATCCTGCTGGACTCCCCCGTTCCCGACCCCATTAAAACCACAATGACCCCAAAGCCTTTTTGAGTCTCTGCAATCTGCCCATCGATTCGATGTACGAACTGGCCGCCATCGGTGAATTGCTGGAAGAAAAAGGACTGCTCCCCAAGCAAGAGATTCTTGATCGGGCAAAGGCTCTCAGGCAACAGCCCCACCCCTCTGCCCCTTTCCCAGCCAAGACACAGAAATTTACCGATAGGCGGGAATGCCCTCATTAATCAGATTATGGAGGTAATTCTGCAGTCCGATCTTTCGGCTCATCAGGTCACAGTCTTGTTAGCATGGCCATTCAACTGCTGGAATGGGGGGCACAAGATGAGATATTAATTTCCCGCCTATATCCACAGTATTTCCTTTATTCACCAGATTTTGTATTCTGGAAAAGCGATTTTTTAAAAGGATTTTTTGAAGTCTGCCCCTAACATCCTTGGAAGAGGAAACTCCTATGCATCTTCCGCGAATTCCCCACCTCCTCATTCCTACGATCTTCTTTCTTCTTTTGCCCACTCTGGCTCATACGGATTTTCAAGCTGGCATGAACGCCTATAAGCGTGGTGATTATGAAACGGCATTAAAAGAGTGGCGGCCACTTGCAGAACAAGGTGATGCGGAAGCCCAGTACAGCTTGGGCGTCATGTATGCCCATTTCCGCCATGGTCTATCAGTGGATTATGAGCAAGCTGTCCACTGGTATCGCTTAGCGGCGGAACAAGGCCATAAGATGGCGCAGTACAAACTGGGCGCCTTGTATCATCATGGCGAGGGCATGCCCCAGGATTACGAACAAGCTGCCCGCTGGTATTGCTTAGCGGCCGAGCAGGGCCTTCCGGCAGCTCAAGTCAATCTGGGCCTTCTGTACAACTTTGGCCTAGGGATGCCCCAGGATTACGGGCAAGCTGCCCACTGGTATCGTTTGGCAGCGGAACAAGGCCATGGTGGGGCACAAACTAACTTGGGCACCTTGTACAGCAGGGTGAGGGCGTGCCCCAAGATGATGGGCAAGCTGTCCACTGGTATCGCTTGGCTGCCGAGCAGGGCTTTTCGGCAGCGCAGGCCAACTTGGGCCACCAGTATCAAGTCGGTCAGGGCGTACCAAAGAATTATATCCAAGCCCTCATGTGGTATAACTTAGCCATAGAACTAGGACAAAAAGATGCGGAAATAGAAAGAGACTTGCTTGCTCGACTAATGACACCCGAACAAATTACCAAAGCCCAAGGGCTGGCCCATGAATGGCTAACACAATATGAAACACAACATAAAAATTAAATTGTTGAGGATGGTTTAATTCCTTGCGACTGGTTCCTTTAAGCTTGCTATTCCCCGTAGCTTGCTACGGGGTTACCAGTTGAAGATGTGCATTTGATATTCCTCTGAATACCCCGTCAGCTTGCTGCGGGGATCTTTTATACCCCGAAAAAAAGCACGGAGTGTCACACTGAAATTTCAGCGGTTTCGATGTCCTGGGCACCATGCCAAACTGCAACAATCCAGACTGTTTTCTTTTCCACCCGGTAAAAGAAACGATAGGGGCCGATGATTACTTCTCGATGGGGTAACTCAGGGAATTCGGGAATTGCGCGACCGGAAAGTGGGTAGTCTTCAAGCCGCCGCAAAACCCGCTCGGTTCGTTGCCGGAAATGGCGAGCAGCGGATGGCTTATCTCTTCGAATATAGGCGAGGCCATTGAGAAACTGTTGGCGGGCAGATGGTGTAAACCGGACCTTCACGTCCCGCCATTTTCAAATAAGGCATCGGCATCCCTAAGTACGCTGTCGAGCGAGTATCCTTTGCCTTGCGCAAGTTCTTTTTCTCCCACGGCCAACAAATGAAGTATTTCCTTCTCCTTTTGAGAGCGTTCGTACGCATCCAGGCTGAGCAGGACGGCGGTGGCTCGTCCCCGTTGCGTAATAAAGCAGGGCTCTGCAGTCTTCTGAATATCATCCATGACCGCTGCGGCATCTTGACGGAGATCTGTGATGGGAACAATCTTAGGAATCTTAGCCATAACACCTCCAAACGTATCTCTAATAATACTTTTAAGAGTTGTATAAAAGCAAGGTGATTGAGCAACGGATCGAAGTCTTTTTCATGACCTCGTGGCCTCTAAGCCTAAAATGTGTGCTCTTCTACGGCACCACCCTAAATGGGCCAGGGTTAGTAACTACTCCTGACCCCTTATCTGGTTTTTCCTATCCTGCAGCGATGGGGGCTTGGGCGACAACACAGGAGGATGATCCGCGATTTCAAGGACGAAAAGTCGTTTCCGTTTCCGGGGATGGGGGTTTTGGCCAATATCTGGCTGAGGTAAACACCGCAGTGAAATATGGGATGAATATCACGCATATCCTGCTCAGGAATAATGAGCTCGGGAAAATTAGCAAGGAACAACGAGCTGGAAACTGGGACGTGTGGCAAACCTCATTGCACAATCCTAATTTTGCTGAGTACGCAACCCTCTGCGGCGCATTAGGAATTTCCGTGCGAAAGAAAGAGGATCTCGAAACGGCTCTCACGAAGGCACTGGCGTATGATGGACCAAGTTTGGTGGGAATTCACTCTGACGCGGAATTGGTATAAAACTGGATTGCCCCGCCCTTTGAGCGGGGAGTCTTTTGCTTGAAATGGAGTTAAGGAAGTCAATATATGATGTCTAGTGAATTTTTGAGAAATCCGCTGGGATATTGATCAAGGTTCCATCCGGGAAAAAAACGGCCAGGGTACCTGGTGCCTGTGGGTCGAAGTCGGCATAGGCAAATCGTGCGGTAAAACGAGAACGAAAGCTGGAGTTCGGGCCAGGATTTTTTCGACCCCGTTCGGCAGGCCCAATATCGACGGGTCGAGCCATGCGGGTACCCTGTTGCAGAGCAACTTCTGCACCTTCGGCAAAGAACTCTTCTCCCCCACATAATCGCACTTCCACTTCGAGATAGGGCATAACCAAAATTTCTTGGATTTTCGTTTCCGGCATGCGAATGTCCTTCTTTTGACGTTTGGATTCGGCGGCTTCGCGACGACCAAAGTATTCCAGCCAATAGCGGCGGGTTCGCAAAATGGCATGGGCCCCGCAGGGGTCCACTTCAGGGTCGGCCCCAACTCGAATGACTTGCTCCGAAGCCTTCATGACAGCCGCTATATCTTCAACGGATTCAGCGGTTTCCATGGTTTGCCGACCTGCTACTATGGCTTCATTGGCTTCCTCTATGGTCATGGCCAAATCAATGGCATAGGAAACCGAAGGCAGAGCAAAGACACCCATCCCTAGTATAGCGACAAGTGAAAACGAAAAGCGTAGAAATAAAGAAGAGCAAATGCCCATAACGGTTCTCCTTAAGAGCAACTGTTAGGTGTCAAATAAATTACAATCTCAAGATTGTAGAGAAGCTTTTGGACGTTTGCAATCCCACCGTAGGTTTGTGCTTATGGGAATTTGATCTCTGGAGAGTGGAGAGAAAGGTGCGCCCATGCGAAAAAAAAAGGGTTCTAAATCAGCAAGTTGGTGGATATTAAGAGTTGACTCCTTCATCATTACTTCGGTAGATTAGGCAACCGTTAGAGAGATTTAGGTGGGCCGTCCCCTGTACGGCACCAAAATTTGGGATTCCCGCCTCACGTAATCAATTTCCCCAGTCAACAGTATTCATGTCGACAAGCAATCTCCTTTGAAGGGGTGTGGAATGGGACGGACACCACCAGGGAGGATCTATGGATCTTAAGAAAGTTGAACGGGTATACAGCAAGTATGCCTCGATGTATGACCACACGTTTGGCAAAGTGTTTCAGCAATCGCGAGAATCGGCGGTGCGTGGTTTACCGGTTCAGCCAGGGCATCGAATTTTAGAAGTCGGGATTGGCACCGGTGAGGCCTTGCCCTTGTACCCTTCCCATTGTGAAGTATTGGGCATCGATTTGTCCGATGGGATGTTGGAGCATGCCCGACGTCGAGTGGATGAATACCAACTTGACCATGTGACGCTTCAGCGTATGGATGCGGGGAATATGGATCTTCCCGACGATCACTTTGATATTGTGATGGCTGCGTATGTCGTAACGGCCGTTCCAGATTATCGAGTAGTAGTTGATGAAATGATTCGGGTGTGTAAACCGGGTGGGCGGATCGTCATGCTCAACCATTTTAGTAATGGGAATAAGGTCATTGCGGCGGTAGAAAAACTCATTTCTCCTTTGTGCAAGCATCTTGGGTTTCGAACGGATTTAGCCCTTCACACAGTGTTGGAAGGCACATCCCTGACCGTGGCCAGCAAACAGAAAGTGAATCCTCTCCGCTTCTGGCATCTGGTTGAATGCGTGAATAAGAAAAATGGGCATCAACCGGTGTTCGCGAATGGTTTTGCCACCAATGGGCATGTGTCCTGATGTTTGGCCGATTCTGGAATACGCCATAATTTTTGAAAAGAATAATGTAAAGAAGCGCAAATCGCTTATCCTATCCCGGCTGCGTTTTTTTCTCGCCCTTTGATTTCTCCTTTTTTCTAACAATTTCTCCAACATCTTTGATGGCAGGGTTATGAACACGCAACCTGTCTTCAGCATGTGCCCTTTGAAGGCCCTGGCGTGTTTCGTCAGGCCTTGGAATCGCGAGGATATGTGCTCAGAACCTCTCTGGTGCCTTCTCAAGGGCTGCCACAAGATTCGGGTAATTTCCTGTTAATTATGGGTGGTCCCATGTCGGTCAATGATGCCGATTCCTGGATTGCAGAAGAACTTCATTTTGTCAAAGCGGGGATAAACAAAGGCATTCCCATTCTTGGGATTTGTTTTGGAGCGCAACTGTTGGCCAAAGCTTTGGGTGGGTCTGTGGTGCCCGGACCGACCTTCGAAATCGGCATGGTTCCGGTGACGTTAACTGATGAAGGAAAAACCGATCCGGTTTTCAATCATCTGCCGTCCCCGTTTCAGGTCTTTCAATGGCACGGGGAAGGGATCACTCTTCCTCCTGGGACTCAGTCCTTGGTGGCTTCGGCGGATTTTCCCGTTCAGGCCTTTCGTGCGCAGGATCGCTGCTACGGATTGTTATTTCACCCAGAAATGGAAGAAGAGGGTATGCAGGCCTTATTTCGTGAATGTCCGGAAGATGTCAAAAAAGGCGGGATTTCTCCTGAAACGATTCAAGCGCAAGCTACCCCATATCTGCGGACGCTGCATCAATTGGCCGACCGGTTGATTGGGCATCTCGTAATGTAGGGAAAAGTAGGAAGTAAGGAGTAACTCAAAAACGTAAAGCGTAAGGCATAAAGTGACTCCGAGAATTTATCCCCTCACCCCTTATTCCCAATGTTTATTTGACGGTACCGCAATAGACTGAAAATTTGGTACGGTAGCGCCTCATTAGTTATCGTGAGATTTACAGGAAAGGAGCATTAATATCATGGCCGGGTTTCCCATTCAGTATGCG
>QIDY01000299.1 GCA_003228495.1 Nitrospirota bacterium | reverse complement strand
CGCTTCAGCATCGGATAAAGGATGGCGATTAGTCATTGGAGACCTTCTGTTTACGAATATGTCGAAACGTTCTCGCTAGGGGAAGACCATACGCACGTGACCAAGAGGGATGGTGCTGAAAGCGACAAGCCACCGAAAACTGACAGCTTCGACAATATGTGCCAGGCAAGATAAAAAACTGCCCATCACGAATCCCCTGAACCCAACCATGGATGGTGCGCATCAGTAGGGCGCCAGTCGACGTTTCCCAAATGGCTCCTGAAAATGAGGCAGAACGTACAGACTCTTCTTGCATGGGGCGCAGATAGCGGAAGTCTACCGACTGAATGGGAATGGTCGATAATCCAACCTCCGTCGTTTCACTTGAAAGATTCATCGCGGTCATCAATGAATACAAAGGAGGCTGCAACTGCCAACCTTGCAAGGCTTTGTTGACCAAATCCAATTCATCGGATTGGAATGTTCGCCGCACAGAAACCTTATAATCCACGATACGAACACGAGAGTTATCCATGGCTTTATCTACACGATCGAATCTTCCATGGATCTTGAGTAACATGGGCTGTTCCTTGACCTCGCCAGGGATCTCCCCTTCCGCTTCACATTCATACTCCCCTGGTACCCACCCCTGTTCAGCATACTCGCGTTGATCCAATGCGATCATGGACAACATCATGATGATCAATCGAGCTTTCATCCAATCCCAGATCAGCCAATAGCCTTTTCCAAATTTCCGTGCATAATGTTGAAACACGTGATCCATCTTGGAATTAACTATGCCAGCAAGCTGCTCAAGGTTTACAGCCTGTTGAGGCCATCCGTGTTTCGACAAGTCTTGATACACCTCACAAAGAACCTCATGAACGAGTTCTCCCCACGCACGGCTGGGAAGCTCTTTCGATATGGAGTTTCGAATCTCTCGCACCATTAACACATATTGCATCCAGTAACGCAGCGGACATTGTGCATAGCTTCCCAATGCTGTGGGTGAAAGCCCACGGGTAGCCAGATCCTGCAAATACCCACTTTTGGCATTGATGATCCCATCGAAGGGCCCCGCTCGTTTTCCACTCCGCTCAAGGTGCTGAATCGCTTCCACCCCATTCTGGAAAATGGTCCACCAGGTAGAACCTTCCGATTCCATCGGTTGAAGCGTTCGACCTTGAAGTATGGCGCGCAACCGTGATTCTTGAGGAATGTCACCATGAGGTGAAAAATATGGAAGCGTGGATCGTTCTGCCAGACGGACCGGAATATTCAGTTCCACACTCGCATTTGAAACACCGGCACTATCCAGGTATTCCCTCAAGAAAAAAGACGGAATAAGTGGACGTCCATTTTGATCTGCCCGTTGGTAGAGGAGATACAAATGATCTCGAGCTGCATGCTGAAGAAGCGCAAACAACAGAGCTTCTTCATCAAAGCCATTCAGTTTTTCATCAATCTTATAGCCCAGGCTTTCTGCCAAAACCCGGCGATCACGATCACGTAAAAAGGCATCTTCACGCACTATCCGCGGAAAAACATGATCGTTCATCCCCAGCACAAAGAGAGTTCTGAAGGGTCGGCCACGTGCTGCCATCACATCCACTATCTGCACACCCATAGTTGTTTGGCCGAGCAAGGGGATAGGAGTCCGCTCTAATGCGGTGCGAAATACCGCCATCCAATGTTCCCACGTCGTCGACCTATCAAACCTATCAAGTTGTCGTAAGGATGCGACGGCCTGTTCAAACCCAGTCCGCAAACATTCGTTTCGCTCCCCTTTTGTTCCATCATCAGTGAAGGATGGATGCTCGTCAGGAAACCAGAGATGCCTTTTGACAAGTTGTTCAAAGGCTTGAGTGAAATCCCCAATAGAGCCCATATCAGGAAGGGCACGGCAATCAGCCACAAGCGAGACAACCACTTCGGCAAACACACGCAACGACTCAGAAGCTTGCTCCAGAGACACAGCGCATGCTTGCTGCCACGCTTCAATTGCTTCAGAATCCTGGGCCAAATGGGCAAGCCGATCCCAATCGTCCCAGCCGCCAACCAGACGGAAATGACGGACAGCCTGAACCCAGAGGTGCGAATACGCCTGAAACGATTGCTTCGTATTTGACACCCCTCGATACCAAGGAGAAGTCACCACATCCAACACTTTTCGCCAGGGAAACCGTTCTTCACGAAGTCCGGCAAGAATCCACCAGACCTTGGCCACTGGTTCTTCCAACAGCGGTCTCGTAGCCGTTGTGCAAAAAGGAATTCGATGCGAATCAAGGCTTCTATGCAGAAACGAGAGATACGAATCGAGGTTCCGTGCCACGATTCCAATCTCATGCCAGGCAAAACCCGATTGTTCCACATGATGCAAAATTGCTTTACAGGTAAAAGTAAGCTCTCCTTCCGGTCCCACGGCATTTACCACTTGTACCTTTGGAGACCAGGCCTTGGCCTGTTCTAGCGGCGATGAGCCCGCATTGTCATGAACGGATTGATGCAGAACACCCGCTTTCAGAAGATGGCGATCAAGAAATTGTTGTGCAAACTGCGAGGCTTCGCCCTCGACAAGGGGGAAAAAGACGGTGACGGCTGTCGCACGTGCTACTTCTTCTAACAATGACAACTGCACCTGCGTAATATCGTAAAATCCGTAATAGATGACCGCTGAAAGCTTTGAAATAAATAAAGAATGGGCAATCCACGGAATGACAGATTTGGCCAAATCATCAGGCAACCCTACACCAAGCTGATCACTCCAGGTCTGTAGCGCCGCATGCAGAGTCAGAATACCTTGCAAACGATCAGTAGCATTCTCGTCGAACAGACCTTCTTGTAGACCACGAAGGACAACACGTGGTTCGACTTGGGCTTCCTGTAAATCCTGAATCGTTCGCCATAAGGCCGGACAGAGGCCTAACGAATCTGTGCGTGACCCAAGGGGATTGGGTTCCCACTGGTCCTGTTTTAAGATGATCGACAGGGCATATTCGTAGAAGAGTTCTCCCACAAGCTCAAGCGGGGGGACCGAGACTCCGGCCAGTGCTCTAGGCAAACTGGCAGCCTGCCGTTCAGTATCTAAACGTAATGCCAATTGATGGAAGGTCAAAAAATGAACATCGAAAAGCGCAAATTCATTTTCTGCGCACAACAACCACTGAAGACGCCGTCGCAACGATTCGGCAGGGACGACAATGGCTAGGGGGGTTCGAGCGTCAGCGGCTTTGATCCGCTGAACGGTTTCAACAAGTTTCGATTCTAAATGAGGATGAAAAGGACCGCTAAGAAGAGTAAACATTCAGGCCGTGACCTTAGGGCTCGCGAAACAATAACTTCCCAGAATTCGAGCACAGATTTGGGTCAGATTGAGTCGATCTGAGGGAGCAAAACCGTAGGCGTAGCAAAGCCCACGTTGAGGATTTTGCGAGTGAAGATCGACTCAAGATGGCCTGAAGATGGAATGCGAAAATGGGAAGTTATTGTTTCGTGAGCCCTAACAAACTGACCACGGTGAGAGGCAAGAGCTAGTCAAAAAGGGAAGTTAGCCGGTTTCGGGGCCGATCAATTCACCATTACAATCGGAACAAGCCCAATCGCCATCAATGAGAGACATCGGATCGCCACAGAACGAACATTCCGGGGGGGGACCCGAATCAATCCTGGGTAGGTCCGGTAATTCAATATCTAACTCAGTTTCATCATCGTCATCATGCATAGAAAGTTTTTCCTAATCTTCATCATCCGTCTTCTTAGGTTTTGGCTTGGCCTTGGCCTGAATCGCTTTTTCTGCACTTTCCCGAGGCGGCACCCCAATAAAGGTTAGACGCCCATTAATAATCGTGGCAGGCACAGCCCGAATAGAATGCCGTTCAGCCAATTCTTGTCCGGGCTCCGAGCCTATATCGATTTCCCGATAAGTAAAACTATATTTAACTTTCATACCTTTCCACAGCGTTTTCGCCGAAGGACAGGCTGAACACGATTTCGATACCAATAACGTCACATTCGCCATAACTTCTCACTCCCTTTCACTTTATTAATTAGAAGGTCATGTTAGCATCCACGAAAAGATGCGAGCAAGGTAAGGGAAATGCTCTTAATCAAACAAAGAATCAGATTCGAAGGAGACAACCAACCATAAAAGGAGATTTAGCGATTTTTTTCATTCAAATCAGCCCCAAATAAATTACGAGGTTATTTGAGGATGGGCACTAGCTTCGCGTCAATGATGCGAGAATCATGGGTTAGAAGGGTTGCGCCGAAAATCTGAGCAGTAGCCACAATGATTCTATCAGCTGGATCCCGATGAAACGCGGTAGGTAATCCAGCCACACCCGCAGCAATTGCGGGAGAGAGACCGACGCGTTGAACCAGGGGTGGGGCGGTTGCCGCTTCCAGCCATTCTCGTAACGGAAGATTCAAAGCAATGCGGCCCAAAGAATGAAGATTGGCAATCTCCCACAACGAAATGGTTGCGATCAATAACGGTTGTTCCGGGCTAGCCTGGTGAATAGTGCGGCCTTGTTTTTTAGATAGTCTAGAATCTTTTCCAAACCAATACAACAGGATGTGGGTATCCAAAATGGCTTTCATAGAGGAGTATGACCTTCAGCTTCCCATTCCTCAGCAGGAAGGGTCGGGGAGACAACATCACCAAGAATGGTAACGGATCCTATCAGTTCCTGTTGAGGAAACTGATGAACACGAGGGATGGGAGGAATTAATTGCGCTACAGGTTTGCCCCGTTTAAGAATCGTGACAGATTCCCCCTCTTGGGCTACCTCATCTAAGATGGCCAGGCACTTCGCCTTAAATTCTGCTGCGTGCATTTCCTTCATATGACTAGTTTATATGACCAGTCATATAAGGTCAATAGCGACCCTGTCATGTTTGCCGGGGTTCGAGTTCGATGATACCTTTGCGAATAGCCAGGATGGCAGCTTGGGTACGATCGTACGCATGGAGTTTGTGGAAAATATTGCGAACATGGTTTTTGACCGTTTTTTCGCTTAGATCCAGCACATTGGCAATTTCTTTGTTGGTCTTACCATCAGCAACTAATTGCAGCACCGTGATTTCTCGATCAGTCAGATCGTGTTCCAAAATCCCTCGTTTTTTTCCTTTTCCTTCAGATAGTAAAGAAAACTCGGCCAAAATCTTACTCGCGACGGATGGATGGATGAGCGACTCTCCTCGCGCAATAGTTCGGATAGCGGCAATGATTTGCGCCGAATCGCAATCTTTCAGAAGATAGCCCGTCGCCCCAGCTCGCACGAGGTCAAAGATATATTGCTGCTCCTCATACATGGTGAGGGCCACGACTCCAATATGCGGAAACTCTCGTTTGATAATGCGCGTGGCTTCGATCCCCGTCATCCCAGGCATACTCACATCCATGAGAATGACATCCGGCAGAAGAGTTCGAGCCTGTTCGACAGCCTCTCCCCCATCTTTGGCTTCTCCTACGACTTGAATATCATCCTTCGTTTCTAGAATCGCGCACAGCCCTTCTCGCACCACACGATGATCATCGACAATCAGAACTTTAGTTTTTTTGGCCATAAACGTTCCTCTCCTTTGCGGCAAGCGGGACGGAAATTTTTACCGTCGTGCCGGTTCGAGGTTTCGACACCCACCGGACCTCACCCCCCAACATCCTTGCACGTTCTTTCATACTTTTCACCCCGAAATGATCCCATTTTTCTGGATTCTGACCCCCGGCAGACACATTAAATCCCTGCCCATTATCCGATACCTTGGCTTCCAGCAGATCCTTCTTGAGATGGACCTTGACTGCCACTTTTGTAGCTTTGGCATGCTTAGCCACATTGCTCAAGGCTTCCTGCACCATGCGAAAGACAAACACCTTAGTTTTCGGATCAAGCTGAGATTCATCTCCATCCCCTTCAAAAGTTGTTCGAATCAGATGTTCTCGTTCGTATGACGTCAGATAATTTGATAATGCCGGGATGAAGGCCAATTGATCGTATTGACCCGGACGAAGATTATACACGACTTCTCGCGCTTCCTGAATCCCATGTTTCAATTGCACGGTGGTTTGATTCAGCATGATCAAGCCTTTGCCGGGATCCTCAGATACCAATTCACGCACACGTTCCATCTTGAGATTGACACCCACCAGGGTTTGAACCAACCCATCATGAATTTCGCAGGCAATGCGCGTGCGCTCATCATCCACGGCCCCTTCGGCTTCTTCCTTCACGTACAAACGAAAGAGCGATTGATACCGGGTCAGCGTGCTTTCTATTTCCACCGAGGCACGAATCCGCGCTTCAATGAGTTGCCACATAAACTTGGCGCTCGCGCCGCCCACAATTGCTAAGTGCGGGGTCTGCACCTCCAATAACTTGTGTTCCACGTCGGGATTGCCAGTCACGTCAATAACTAAATCCACATCTTTCATTTTCAAGAGATCGTGATAACGGCGAACGACAGGAATACCCAACTTTTTGGCAAGACGGACACCTCTCGTCAGTGGTCGGATTTCGGCAACACCAACAACGGTGACTAATGGATCTTCCGCAAAAATTTCCATCAGGGCGGTGCCTCCATGCCCAGCCCCAATGATAGCCACACGGCTTGCGGTCACACCTGGTGTCGTTTGATTAGCGGTCTGCTTGCAAGAACGTGAGAGACGCTTGGAGGACTTGGAAGATTTGAGAGATGGCATGAATACCCACGCGCAGGCTTTGAACCAATGTGGAGAATCTTTCGGAGAAAGATAACACCCTCTTCTGTCGTTCAGAATGAGGGGAGTATTGGGTCACCAAGTATCAGAGGAAATCCTTACTAAGAATGCCCTTTATCATGCGTTAAGGCACGGATCGTATCCATAAATTGGTCGATATCCTTAAATTCTCGATACACCGAGGCAAATCGTACATAGGCCACTGGATCCAGTTCTTGCAAGGCCCGCATGACTTCTTCCCCAACCGCCCGGCTTGGCACTTCCGTTTCCCCTAAGTCCTGGATTCGTTTTTCTATCCGATCTACCGCTGCGCCCAAAGCCCCGATACTCACAGGACGTTTCTCACAGGCTTTTTTGAGTCCGGATAATATCTTGGCCCGATCAAACGGCTCACGTCGGTTATCTTTTTTGACAACCATGGGCAAGTTTTCTTCAATGCGTTCATAGGTCGTAAACCGTCGTTTACAACCCAAACATTCACGCCGACGACGAATGACTTCCCCTTCCCGCGCCGTCCGCGAGTCAATCACTTTATCTTCGAGTTGATCACAGAACGGACATTTCACGAAAGAGCATCCTTAATGTTTGGAGGAGTTGTGGAGAAAATTAATACGGATGAAAGATGGGAAAGCGCGAACACAGGTTTTTCACTTCCCGCAGAATGCGTTTGTGAAGCGCGGGATCTTGTGAACGCTGGATGACATCATCCATCCAGGACACAATTTGCTCCATCTCGGCTTGCTGCATCCCACGAGTCGAAACCGTTGGCGTGCCAATTCGAATCCCACTGGCGATCACGGGCGGTTTTTCATCAAACGGCACGGCATTTTTATTCACGACAATTCCAGAAGCATTCAACGCCGCTTCGGCCTCTTTTCCGGTGACATTTTTAGATGTTAAATTTAACAGAAAGAGGTGATTTTCGGTGCCGCCGGAGACAACTTGATATCCACGTTTCAAGAAGCCATCCGCTAACACCTTGGCATTGGCCAACACCTGCTTTTGATAGGTGGTAAATCCCGGAGCCAGCGCTTCTTTAAACGCTACAGCCTTCGCCGCAATGACGTGCATTAACGGCCCGCCTTGAATCCCTGTTCTTCCTTACACATGATCAAGCCCGAGCGCGGTCCCCGCAAAGTCTTATGCGTCGTCGTCGTCACAAAATCGGCATAGGGAACCGGACTGGGATGAAGACCCGTGGCGACTAAGCCCGCAATATGCGCAATATCCACTAACAAATAGGCTCCCACCGACTTGGCAATTTCTTGAAACCGGGAAAAATCTAAAATCTTCGCATAGGCACTCGCCCCTACAACCAACATTCTGGGTCGAACTTCCTTGGCTTGGCGTTCAACGGCATCATAATCAATAGCTTCAGTTTCTCGATCTACCCCATAACTAAAAGACTGGAAGATTTTCCCCGAAAAATTGACTCGGCTGCCATGGGTCAAATGTCCACCATGCGCCAGATCCATTCCCATGATCGTGTCTCCAACCTTGAGGACAGCCAGATACGCCGCCATATTGGCTTGCGACCCGGAATGCGGCTGAACATTCACATGTTCGCACCCAAAGAGTTCTTTGGCACGGGCAATGGCCAGCTCTTCAACCGTATCCACATGCTCACATCCACCATAATACCGCTTGCGGGGATACCCTTCCGCATATTTATTAGTCATCAAGCAGCCTTGAGCACCCAGGACTGCAGGGCTGGCATAATTTTCCGACGCGATCAGCACCAAATTTTCGCGCTGACGTTTTTCTTCGGAGCGAATAGCGGCATACACCTCATAATCGGTGTCGCGAATGGCTTTCAATGTCCCAACAGAATGACGCATGGATTATTCTGTTTCCATCGTTTCGCCTGGCGCTTCTTCCGTAGCAGCTGGCTCTTCAGCTACTGGTTCCTCGCCAGCCTGTTTCGTAACCGTGACTTGAATGTTTGTCACCACATCCCGGTGAAGTTTAATGGGCACGGGAAACGTACCCAATTCTTTCAACGGTTGCGGTAACTGTATTTTGCGACGATCCACCGTCATACCCTGAGCGGCTAATTGCTCGGCAATATCCTTTGAGGTCACAGAACCAAACAATTTATCGTCCTTCCCGGTTTGGACTTCAAAGGTCAGCGAAACGTCGGCCATTTTTTTTCCAATATCACCTAAGGCCTCTAATTCTTTTTTGGCCTTTTGGTCAATTTGCCGCTTGAGATGCTGTAACAATTTGACTTGCCGTTCTTCCGCAAATACGGCTTTTTTACGCGGCAATAAATAATTTCTGGCATAACCATCCGCCACGGTTAACACATCGCCCAAATAACCCAAACCCTCAACATTTTCCTGTAAAATCACCTTCATAGACACCTCTCCTTAGCCTAGCGAATAAGGGGAGCATCTTAAAGACCGAAGGTAGAAAAAGTCAATTGAATGGCCAAGTTGCTTCGCTCATATCAACATGATGGACCCCAATGAGGACTGGGGAAAACAGCAAACAAGCACTCAAGAAAATATTGAGTATTTTCCTGATGGCCAAGAGATAACGTATACTCACTCATCCCACAATCAATATGTACATGTTTCCACGTAGAAACGTGCCTCTTGGAGCCATGAGAATCCACAAACCATGCTGAAGCTATTCTTTTTCATCCTGTTGGTCATGGTCCCGACCCACACCCTGGCCAATGAGGAAGGTCTCGACTACACACTGGTGAAGGAGCCCTTTACCGACCTGAATCTTCGATTGAGCAATCGCCCGCTTACGCCTCCTGACAACATCATCGTCCAAACCATCTTGCTGCCCGGACTCTCGGTTGCCCGACCGGTTGTTGCCCCATCCCCGCAAGCAGTCATTTTTGAAGACAACCAACGGCAACGAGTCGCGATTCTTTCCATGAATGATACAGGCCAACTCACCCTCTATCTGCTTGAACGGCTTCCCCTTGATCCCAAGCTACCCAGCCTGGTTCAATGTGCGAACAATCGTGGCTGTCAGACCGACCGGACACCGCTAACCGGGGGACTTGGATGCCTGGCTCTTTGCCTCAAAAACCTTCTGGAAGCAGCATCCATCAGCCCCTTACAAAAAACGCCATGAAACTCGACGAGCTCCTCACCCAATCGGCCAATCAACTCCTCGACGAACGAGAAGTCGCGATGAGTCAAGGGTTAGATGCCCCTTTGGATATTCCTCATGCTCACCATGTGGGGAAAGCGGGATCGTTACATCTGTATAGCTGCGAGGTGATACCGGGGAGCAAAATCATCACCGATGTCCCCATAACGCTCTTACCGGGAAACGATATGGAAGCCACGGAAGGTTATCTCCTGGGCTGGCTCAATGGATCGCTCATCATCCAAACCTTCGATCACGTCGGACAAACACTAGAGCATTGCACTCTCATTCCCGATACTGCAGGATTTTTAGAGACAGGCGCCACACGGCTCTCCAACATGGCCACCAAACCCGACTCGTTCACGCTTGGACCGGCCGAACGGCTGGTTCCCTGGCTTCATCCCTCCCCCGTGTCGGATACGGCCAATGCCCGAAACAATATTCCTACGACTGTCCTCATGACGATTTGGGGAGATGACCGTTCAACCCGATGGACGA
>QIDY01000275.1 GCA_003228495.1 Nitrospirota bacterium | reverse complement strand
GTGGTTCGACTCCATCCGGTTCGCTGGAGTATTTCAAGAATGTGGTTCCGTTCGAATTGCTCTCGGGCCCTGGCTAACGTTTCCATCATCCCGCTTTTCAGGCTATTTCTTCTATCCGGCTCTCCGCAAAACCCACAATCCTTTTGGGGTTCCCCACCTGAATAGGGACATTGGCTTTGCCCGCACAGGTCCGCAACCTGGATTTCTCGAGATTGCTGTGCCAATGCGACTGCCCGCTCGATGGTATTTTCCAATTCACGCACATTTCCAGGAAACCCATATCGAAAAAGAACCTCCCGAGCTTGACGAGACAAGGTTTTGTCTTCTTGTTGATTTCTGGTGGTCAACGTTTTCAAAAAATGCTGGGCAAGGGTCAAAATATCCTCACGACGTTCGCGTAGTGGCGGAAGCTGAACAGGCACCACATTCAAGCGGTAATACAGATCTTCACGAAACCGTCCCTGCTCCACTTCTTTCCGCAGATCCTTTTGCGTGGCACAGACCAACCGCACATCAACATTAATCGTCTCATTCCCGCCAACTCTCTCGAACTGACGTTCCTGCAACACTCGAAGCAATTTAATCTGGACAACAGGTGAAATTTCTCCAATTTCATCCAAAAATAATGTGCCCTGGTGGGCTAATTCAAACCGTCCGCATCGCTGTCGAAGCGCCCCGGTAAAGGCACCTTTTTCGTGGCCAAATAATTCTGCTTCTAATAGCGTTTCAGGAAGCGCCGCACAACTGATTTTAATGAGCGCATGCTGGCATCTGACGCTATTGGCATGAATAGCATTCGCAACCAATTCCTTTCCGGTTCCACTCTCCCCAACGATTAACACCGTAGAGTCCGTGTTCGCGACAAGCTTGACCTTCTCCAACACTTGACGCATTCGTTCGTTTTTCCCCACGATCCCTTGAAAACTAAATTTATGCTCTAATTCGTCACGTAAAACCCGATTCTCTTCACGCAGAGACACCATTGCACAAACACGTTTCACGCTCAATAATAGCTCATCCATGGAAAAGGGTTTCGTAATATAATCGTATGCCCCACCTTTCATAGCATGGACAGCCGTATCGACCGAACCATGTGCGGTAATGACAATCACTTCGGTATTGGGCCATTGTTCTTTGCATTGTGAGACAATCTGAAGCCCATCTGCTCCGGGTAGTCGTAAATCCGTAATGACCAAATTAAATTCGAAAGCCTGCAATCGCTCCAATCCTTCTATGCCGGTACTGGCTTCCTCAACTTCATAGCCGACCGCCGTGAGCGCATCCACCATGGACACCCGCATCAACGGCTCGTCATCAATGATCAATAGGGAGCCTCGCTTCATGGCCCCACCTTCACCATTGATGGCACTCGAGATCGAACCAAAGGTAAACGAACCGTAAAACGTGTGCCTTTTCCTTCCTCACTATCAACCAACATTTCGCCTCCATGCCGTTGCACAATTCCCAAACTCACCGACAATCCCAGTCCCGTCCCCTCCCCTGTTCCTTTCGTTGTAAAAAAAGGATCAAAGATATGGGGGCGCACGTTTAAAGCAATACCACAGCCATTGTCTTCAATAATAATTTCACAGGTCTCTTCATGCTTTCGGGTCCTAAGACTCACATGCCCTTCTTTTTGAAGCGATTGCACAGCATTCAACACCAGATTCATGATTACCTGCTCAATCATCGGAGCATCAACCAATATCAGAGGGAGGGTCTCGTCGTATGCTTTTTTCAGGACGGCATGCCGCTCAACAAAGGCATGTTCTGTTAACACCACCACCCGATCAAGAATGGGGTGAATATCAGCCATGGCTAGCTCCAACTCTCGTTGCTGAGAAAAATCCAAAAGTTGTCGCACAATGCGTTGCACACGTTGCAAGCCGTCTTCCATGAAGTGCAAATATTCTTGGGATCGCTCGGGGGTCAAGGTGCCCTTTCGAATATTGTACAGACAGTTCAAAATTCCACCTAAGGGATTATTGATTTCATGGGCCACACCAGCGGCCAACTGGCCAATCGAAGCCAGGCGTTCAGAATTCTGAACCTGCCGTTCTAAATGTTTGCGTTCCGTAATATCGCGTGCGATGCCCAAAACGCCATGTTTTTCCCCCGCATCATTAAGGAGTGGCGCCACACTCACAAGCACGGACCGCAATTCTCCATGTCGGCTCACAATCTCCACTTCATAGTCTTGCTTCGTGCCCATATCTAACGTTTCCTGCAAATACCGACTCCGAAACCGTTTGGACAGTAGGGACAAATAGGGCTTACCAATTAAATCTTCTTTTCGATACCCCCAGGCTTCGACTTTGCTGTTCAGATATGTAAACCGCAAATCCACATCCAACGTATAAATGACGTCATTGGCGTTTTCTAACAAACTCTCAATATAGACCTTCGCTTGCTCGATCTCTCGCGTTCGCTCGACCACCTTTTCTTCCAAGGCCTCATTATACCGCTGGAGGGTGACTTCTAGCTTTTTGTGCTCGGTAATATCCCGCAACTGCACCATGATGGAGGATCGAGGGCCCATGTCGATTCGAACAAGATCCATCTCCATAGACTTGCGCGCACCCAGTCGATCCGAGATTTCAATTTCAGTGGTCGGGACTTTGGGTTCGCCTTGGCTCACACGTTTTAACAAGTTTTGGCTGGCCTCCTGAAAAACCGGAGAAACAAGCTTCACAAACGAGTCACCCGCCAGGTCAGAAGGGGCATAACCCAGAATTTCCCGAGCTCGTGCATTGACATCTAAGATCCGTCCATCAAGATCCACCACAACGATAGAATCCGCGGCTAAATCAAACAAAGCTTTATAGCCCGCTTCAGAATCGGACAACTGTTGCGTCCGCTCTGTCACCAGATCTTCAAGTTGATTGGTATAGCGTTCCACTTCCCCTTGTAACGCTTTTCGATCGGAAATATCTCGTACAAACCCTCGGGAATACACCAGGGAGTGGGTGTGAGGATCGACCAGCGTGGTGGAATGAATCTCCACATCGATCAATTCTTGCGATTGTGTACGAAAGACCGTTTCAATCGTTCGAGAACCATCCAATGCTAAACCTTGCACATAGGCTCTCACGGGATCTTGATGTTCCGCTGGAACAATATCCCATAACGACAGTTCAAGCATAACGGATCGTGAATACCCTAGTTTCTGTAATTCCGTACTATTCACATGCACGAACCGTCCGGAAGGATCTAATTGATGAATCATTTCCGGAGCATTTTCAATCAAATCTCGATATTTTTCCTCCAATCGTCCAATTTCTTCGACTTTTTGGTTCAATTGCGAAAACGAGCGCTGAAGATTACCCGCCATGGCATTAAAGGTTTCAGCTAATCGTTCGATTTCATCACCGGTACGAATATCGATATGTTCGGCAAGGTTTCCAGTGCTAAATTGCTCAACTCCCTCTGATAAAGCTTGAATCGGCCTCACGATGCGACCAGCTACCACTATTCCAGCTCCCCACAAGATGACAAACACCACCACACCATAGGACAAGACCTTAATCAAAAATTGATCCAAAGGCGCATAGGTCTCTGCTGGATCCTGACTGGCTAACATTTGCCAAGATTTCCCGCCAAAACTTTGAGTAGCCAATGGAACCCCCAAATGCAGAGGTGCATATCCTACGATCGCATTCTGTGCGCCATGAGAATCAGGATCGGCCACTAACCAACCAGCGATATCTTGTTGAAACGCACCTACCAGACTCGCAGGAATAGTATGTTCTTCCAGAGAAAGCGTTGGACAAAGAATGGGAATCCCATCAGTCGTTACGAGCATGGCATGACCAGTTTTCCCGGCTGCCACTTCGGAAATCGAACGAAATAACGAATCACGCCGCAAGAGAATACTAATCGCGCCAACCATATTCTCACGAGCGTCATCCCAAATAGGCACCCCCACATTAAGCATATGAGTCCCGAATCCCGGATTAAAGGACAAGTCACTCACAAACGCTTGAGTCTCTCGCTGTTGCATGATCGCTTGCCACCAGAGACGTTTCCCATGAAAAAACCCAACCTGCGGGAAGGAGCTCATTACCAGGGCACCTTCATTATCCACGACGACAATCGCGAGATAATCCGACTTTCGGATCGCATGCCATTGAATCAAATAATCCGTCGCGTATTTGTTGATAAATACAGGAAATTCATCCTGACTGGATTGAGCCCGCCAACTGTCTTGCCATTCCTGAATGAGACCCTGAATTTCATCCGCATTTTTGTCGACATAGCTCCGGTTGGAGTTAATGACCGCATTACGAATAAATGGAATGGTCGCCAATTGTTGAGCTTCATTTATACCCCGAATAATTTGAGTCTCGACTTTGCGAGCAACTTCAACCGCAATCCCCTTCATGGTGATCCCGGCAGCTTCCCGAAGTGCCCGCTTTTCTTCGAAATAAGTCAGAAGGAGAGAAAGGACGAGGGGAAGAAGACCAACGAGCACCATGGCCAGAATGGTCTTTCCCTTTAACTGGAGGGGAAACCCAAAGCGTTTCACTTTGGTCACATCACAATAACCATACACATGACAGACATCCTAAAATGATTTACATCTTGGTCATCCTTTTTCCTAACTGTCAAGAAATACCACAAGGGGATTATTTACCACGGCTTAATAATTTTCCTTCAGCACCCGGCCACAGGAGGAGAAGGGGGCTGGCCACAAAGATGGACGAATAGGTCCCAACGATCACGCCTAAGAGAAGCGCCAGGGAAAAGTCATGAAGGACCTCACCGCCCCATACGGTCAGTGGCACCAGTACCAAGACGACGGTCAAGGTAGTGACTAACGTACGGCTCAAGACTTGATTGATCCCGTTGTTAATAATATCGGAGACCGTCTCACGCCGTCGACGCCTGAGGTTTTCCCGAATTCTGTCGAAGACGATTACCGTGTCCGTCAAGGAATATCCAGCCAGCGTGAGTAACGCCGTCACAACCAGCAAAGTAATCTCTTTATTCAACAGGAAATAAATTCCCAACACCACCAACACATCATGAAAGGTCGCAATGGCCGCGGCCACGCCAAAACGAAACTCGAAGCGAACCGCGACATAGGAAATAATCCCCACCAGCGACAGCATGATCGCAATCAATGCATCTTCTTGAAGTTTTTCCCCAATGGTCGGACCAATGGAGGTACTGGAATCAACCACGAATCCATGATCCGGAAATTCCGTTTGAAACGCTTCAATGATCTGTTTGCTGATTTCATCTTCAATGGTGGTTTCAGTTTTCACCCGGATAAGCAGCTTCTGATCTTGAGGAAATTCTTGTAGCTCCGCTTCGCCTAACCCATGTTTCTGCAACGCCTTTCTCGCCTCCTCAATTCCTAGGGCTTTATCGAATTTCAATTGGACCGCTGTGCCGCCCGCGAAATCAATCCCTAAATTGGCCCACCCAGCAACAATCCCGATCACAGCCACAAAACCGACAAACACCAGAACACCCGACACCGCAAACGCCATGTTCCGCTTTCCCATAAAATCGACAGAGGTTTTTCCAATAATTTCCATCATGACCCAATCAGGCTCCTATACAATATTCAATAAACGTCTTAAATACTCAGCGTTTCCAATTTTCGACGATTCAGAAAATCAAAAACCACTTTTGTCCCTACGAACGCCGTAAACAAATTAATACCAATACCCAGGCATAAGGTGACTGCAAACCCTTTAATGGGACCCGTTCCAAATAAAAATAAGGCCAGTCCGGTGATGAGGGTTGTCACATGCGCATCCACAATCGTTAAAAACGCCTTTTCAAATCCCGCATCTACCGCAAGACGAACAGGACGGCCTTGACGTAATTCTTCCCGGATGCGCTCAAAAATTAACACATTGGAATCAACACCCATCCCCATGGTTAAAATAATCCCGGCAATTCCAGGCAGGGTTAATGTAGCGTTCAGTCCGGACAGGGCCCCTAATAATCCGATCAAATTCAAAGCCAAGGCCATATTGGCAATGAGTCCGGAAAGACGGTAATACACGATCATAAAAATCAATACCAGCGAACCCGCAATGAGGGTCGTGCGTAACCCTTTTTCAATGGAATCTTTCCCGAGGGAAGGCCCCACAGTTAAATCCTGCAGGGTTTTGAGCGGAGCCGGAAGGGCCCCAGCCCGAAGGACAACAGCTAAATCATTGGCTTCGTTTGTCGTAAACGTGCCGCTGATCACGGCACGCCCGCCACTAATACGTTCATTGATCGTGGGAGCGGAATAGACCTTTCCATCCAACACAATCGCCATGCGTTTTCCCACATTGGCCGCCGTCACCAGATCGAATTCACGTGCGCCCTTACTATCAAAGGTCACACTCACTGCAGGTTCATTAAAATCCCCAATCGTCACCCGCGCATCTTGAAGTAAATCACCGATTAAGGCCGCGTTTTTTTTCACAAGATAGGGAATACTATAGGTAGAACCATCAAGCTTTTCTTTCACTGTTTCAAATAATATTTCCGCTTCTTCAGGAACCTTGCCTTCGAAATCTTTTCTGACCTGTTCTTCCTGTCCTCTTTCCACCTGCGGCGGTAAATCCAACGCCACCTTCGATTCATGCAGCATCTTGAATTCCAGCAAGGCCGTTTTCTGAATGAGATCTTTGGCGCGTTGCGGATCTTGAACACCCGGCAATTGAATGGCAATTTGATTGAGTCCCAATCGCTGAATCAGCGGTTCAGCTACGCCAAATTCGTCAATGCGATTCCGGATTGTCTCGAGCGCTTGATTAATGGCTGAGGTTTTGATTCGTTCAGCCTCTTCAGACCGCAGTTCATATTCAAGCCGAGTACCCGTACTCCTCTCCGACTCGAAGCTGGGGAAATCATCATCCAGCAGCGTCTGAACTTCATCCATATCCGATTCATTTTGCAAATCTATCGTGATACGATTCGACCCCTCTCGGCTCACGTCATCAACCGCAATCGATTTTTCGGCCAAGAGGTCTTCTACCGCCTTTCGCAAGCGGTCGACAGCAATCTCCACAGCTCGTTCTTCTTCCACTTCCAGTACCAAATGAATCCCGCCTTGCAGGTCCAAGCCCAAGGACAAACCCTGGTGACCCAGAATATTCCTCACGCCGTCGGGTAAGGATTCATACAACCATGGAAAGGACGGCACAGCCAGAATACAGGACACCACGGTTACCATAAGAAGGAGAAGAAATCTCCCACGAAGTTTTTTCATTGACCTCCCTCTCCACTCGATGTACGAATGCTGCCAATATGATCGCGTTGCATTCGTATTTTCGTATTATCAGCAACTTGCAGTGTCACGGTTTCTTTATCCAAATTGGTCACGGTCCCCCAAATCCCGGAGGACGTGATCACCTTATCGCCTTTTTTAATGGCCTCCAACAGTTCTTGTTGTTTTTTTCGCCGACGTTGTTGCGGCAGGATAAGCAAGAAATAAAAAACAATAAAAATCAAGACAAAGGGGATAAGAGACAATAACCCGGCTGAAGTATCGGGAGCTGCCCCCTCAGCTTGCGCCCATGCTTGCGAGACAAAATTCATAACGACCTCAGATTAAAGACTAATTGTTAAATAATTCAGGTATTTAGGCTGAAGACTGAAGGCTATCACTCATAATCCCCGAAATGTTGGATCATGACGCATGATCACCCCCTAAAAGCCTTCGTCCTTCAGTCTATCCACCTGAGGAGTTACGACTACTCAATCAGTTCGCCGTATCCTGGACAAGCGCCTCACTGACGTCAGTTTCACGACGCTGATAGAAATCTTTCCTATATTCTTCGAATCGATTCTGCCTGATTGCTTGGCGCAACCCGGCCATAAGTCTTCCATAATACCAAAGATTGTGCACAGTATTCAGTCGAACGCCCAACATTTCATTCGATTTAAATAAATGCCGCAAATAGGCTCGAGAAAAACGTTGGCACACCGGGC
>QIDY01000276.1 GCA_003228495.1 Nitrospirota bacterium | reverse complement strand
GGGAGAGTCTGGAAGCACATCAGGAATCTCCTCATGTCGCAGAGCGGAAGAGACTGTCACCTGCTCTCTTTTTTTCTTCACTTGATGCACTTTTTGCTGCAAAGGCAAGGAGGGCCGAGGCTCCTTCAAGGCCTTATGTAAGGCGAACGTCGTGAGATCTTGCACAAGCTGTTCAGATGCGACCAGTGACTTAGAATTCCAGACCTTGGCTCCAAATACTATATCTGCCGTTTCCGCATTCATTCCCCTAATTTCAACTCCAATAATCTGTGAAGTGTAACCATCCAAACTCATGGACTTAAAGTTCTGATCAAACAGCTTTTTATTTACTTGCACAAAAACCACCAATGGAGCCCCAACCCTATGAGCCACCGATAGCATATGAGCCGGTTGTTTCATCTGGGCTTGGGAACCGAGATCCAGCTCGTGCAACTCCGTTTCCACCCATCGATCTATTACAAGAAACTGATGATCGTTCAACCAGTGCATTGCTTGGTTTACAGCCCCCGAATGATTGCCCCAAACCACCGTCAAGGTCTGAAGGCCAGGCCGTGAGATCGGAAAACCTTCTTCCATAAGTGTCTCATGAACACTTGTATTCGTCCCACAGCCGGCGAAAATGCTCCACAAGCAAAAAATCAGTAGCCGATGTCTCAATGGGCACATAAAGGAAATTCCCAAAGTATAGGGGTCAGACTCGAAATAATAATTAGAGCATTCGATGATCCAGCGCTTTAAAATTTCGCGAGCATACCCCTTTTTTTGCTTTAGCAGAATTACGGCCAAACCCCAAGAATTGAGAGGGCTTGTTTCTGTGATTCTATGCTATTGCAGCGGATCTGCATCGGATTGACCGTAACTGAAGATAGCGGCTCTCGTTATCATTGCTACGTTGAGTTTCGGTTAACCGAGGAGCTTTCAATAACTCCGACCTACTATATAAGGAGGACTGATAATCAAGCAAACTCCTGGCTACCAACCGTGTCGTAAAAGCCGAAACCGAACTTCAGCGCGTCACTGACATGTGCCAGAATTACCTCCAACATCACGTCAGTGAAAAACGTCAACATGCCTTAATAACAAGAATAGGAAATCCTACAGGTGAAAATGTCTGTTTTGAGCGACTTCGAGTCGTATTTCGATCGGTGCAACTCCGCAGTCTCCTTCTTTCCCCCTTCTGCCTGCTTTCAGATTGACCACCAAAAAAATCGTGTGGTAACGTCGATATTGGGGTTTTCCCTAAGTGTTAGGAGGCGCCCCGCTTTTAAATAAAAGGAGACTAAACCATTTCTCCGGTACCTACTGTGACCGATTCTGTGGCTGAACATATTGCTGCGTTGGATGACGAGGATTGGGGTGTCCGGGAGGATGCCGCAGCTGCTCTAGGACAATTAGGCGATCCTCGAAGTGTTCAACCGTTGATCCGCACACTCCGAGACCCGGACCGAGCCGTTCGGGAAGCTGCGACTTCCTCCCTGACTGCTCTGGGTCAATCGGCTGTTCTGTCTTTGGGATTTTGTCTCCACGATCCGAATCTTCAGGTGCAGGAAGCTGCAGCCTCTATTCTCGCCACCATTGCAGACGACCAGGTTTTCGAGCCATTGCTCTCAGCCCTGCTTAACCCCAATTGGATTGTGCGCATGTCTGCCGCCAAAGGGCTCACTCGCATTAAGGATCCTCGTTCCATTGATACGTTAATTTTGCTCCTCCAAGATAAAGTCCCGGCTGTCCGAAATGAAGCTGGCCGGGCCATTCAGGCCATTGGGGAGGCCAGTGTTCCACCACTCCTCCGGGAATTGCAGAATCCTAATTGGAGGGTTCGCTTGCGTGCAGTTGAAGCGTTGACCCTGTTAAAGCCTCAGATTGCTGTGGAACCGTTGATGAATCTTGTTAAGACCGATTCCGATACTGCCGTACGTCAGGATGCCGTCCGAGCCTTGGGATACATTGGTGACACCCAAGTCATCCCTCTTTTGCTGGCTTCACTTAACCAGTCGTCGCTAAAACTCCCTGCCATTGAATCTCTTGGCCATATGCGAGCCGTTGAAGCCCTTCCTCAGTTGATCGCTCTCGTAAAATCCCTCCCTGCTGACGCCTATGAAGACCGGATGGAAGGTTGTACCGACCCTCAATACAAAGAAGAGCTTCCACCCTTAGAGGCCGCCGTCAAAGCTCTGGCCAAAATTGGCGACTCCCAGGCCGTCCCGGTTCTTCTCCAGGCCTTGCATAGCACGTTGCTTCGTCAAGAGGCCGCAGAAGCCTTGACGCACTTCGGCCCAGCTGCCAAGACGCCCTTGTTACAACTTTTAAAGACCGCACAGAGTGACAATCTGCGTCGGCATGTGTTGGAATCTCTTGCGCGCCTCGGGTGGCGGCCTGGACAAATTCGCCTCTAACCGCTGAAACGTACATGCCAAAAGAAACATTCGAGACCATTATTTCTGAGCTAGATCACGAAGAAGATTGGCGGCGCATGCGCGCTACTTCCACCTGTATGAAAGGTGGCCCCAAAGCCGTAGAAGCCATTATCCAAGCTATTGGCCATGGAACCTCTCATTATAAAATCGAAGCCATAAAAATGTTGGCACGGCTGGGTGATCCCCGAGCCGGACTGGCACTTGCAGGCCTCATGAAAGAAGAGGACGAACAGGTTCGTCAGGCCACCATGGACGCGTTAGAACACATGGCAGGGATTCTGGACGAACCCACTGCGGCCGCGCTGTTGGAACATTTACAGGACGACCGGATTCAAGAACGTGTCACGGCATTATTGGGAGTCATTCCCACATCTATCGGACCCCTTTCTGAACGACTCCGCGACCCCGATGAATCCATCCGCCAACGAGCCGCAGAAATTTTGGCACATTTGCTGGATCCGCGGTCGGCAGATGCCTTCGTTGATGCCATGGCTGATCCCAATCTTCGTGATCTGGCCACCGATACCTTGCGCAAACTCGGTGCAATCCGTGACCGCATCGACCAACTCCTCGATGATTTACGAGATGTGGAAGAATCGGAGTTAAAAGAAGGGGCTCGACAAGAAGCTGTCATCCAACTCCATCGCATCGGTCGACCGGCTGTAGAAATTCTATTGGAATATTTGGAGGATGACGACTGGGTGGTGCGGGAAGCCGCAGCAGATACCTTAGGTAAAATTGGGGATGTTCGGGCAGTCGAACCCTTGATGGTCCGACTGAAGTCCGACAACGACACGGGCGTCAAGGAACATGCTGTGAAATCCTTGGGATTAATAGGTGATCCGCGGCCGGTCGAGTTGTTTATCGAGGTTATTCCTATTCGTCCTCTTCGCATTTTGGCTGTGGAAGCGTTAGAAAAAGTCAAAGATGTCGAAGTTTTGCGGCCTCATGCCGAACTCTTTAAACGATTAAAGACCGACCGCGATGGGCTGATTTCCTATAATTCCGGGGTGATCCTTGACAAACTGGAGGCCGCCGCTGCACAAATGGATGAAGAAGCTTGGGCTGGAAAGGAGTAATACGGAATGACGGAACACAATCAAGTCGATCCCCTGTTGTCCGCTCTTCGAGATGACAACGAAGGGTTACGGGATCATGCGGCTTCTCGACTTGGAGAAGTCGGAGGGGAGGCCATCCCGAAACTAATTAATATGTTTTTGGAAGACGACTGCGTCATTCGCGAGGCCGCCACAAGTGCGTTGGTACAAGTTGGAGAGCCAGCCATTGATCCCCTCATCGAAGCCCTCAAGGACGATGAAGAATGGTCGGTCCGAGAACAGGCTGCCAATGCCTTAGGGAAACTTCGTGCCATTAAGGCTGTGGAACCGCTCGTACATGCCCTACGACATGATAAGGACGGTGGGGTACGAACTGCGGCCATTTGGGCCCTAGAACGCATTGGGCACCCGGACGCTGTGCCTGGGTTAGTCGATGCCTTGATGGATACAACCCTGCGGGAAGATGCTGCAAGAGTTTTAAAAAAACTCGGGGACTCCCGAGCCACCACAGCCTTAGTCGATGGCCTGCATGCTTCGAACTGGATTGTGCGGCGGCATGCTGCCGAAGCCTTAGGGAAAATCGGTGACCCAAAATCGCTGGATCCCCTGATCGAGGCCCTGGCCGATGAAGACTGGCTCGTTCGCCGCAATGCGGCGGAATCACTGGCGCGATTGAAAAATAGTCGAGCGATCGATCCGTTGGTTCCCTTGTTGGAAGATGAAAATGAAATGGTTCGTGATACGGCAGAGGGCGCCCTGTCGAGTTTGGGTTGGACCCCTCGTTCTTCGACATAAAGACCATTCCTTAACACATTTAGCTTTGTTCACTTTATACCTGAGGAAAAATCATTATCATGGCAAATGAAGCACCTGCAAAACTCATCTCCATCGGCCCGAAATCGGGCACGAAAAAAGACGGGTTTAATCTTGTGACCGAAAAAGTTTCGATGATCAATCTCGAGACTAATCAAATCGAAGTGGAGTTGTTGGCCTACGACGGGAAAACGGTCCTCTTGGACGTCGGAGAAGAAGCGGTTGAGGATTTACACAAAATCAAAATTGGCGATGGCGCCACGCTTCGAGTCGTCGAAGAAGAAGGCAAACGTATCGTCAAAAGTTTTCGTATTCGCTCCAAAGATCCAAGTGTCGCTGCGGCTGATGCTGCCCTTATGGATCTGACCGATACGCACTGGCTCAATCGCAAACATGCTATCGAAGTTCTTGGGGAGCTTCGGGTCGAAGCGGCCGTGAAGCCCTTAGTAGAAATGTTAAATGATGATGTCGGGGATGTGCGTCAGCGCGCCTATGAAGCACTGATTAAGATTGGCGCACCGTGCGTGCTTGACGTCGTACCGCTGTTGACGGAAGAAGAAGATGAACTCCGGCAATCCGCAACGGAAATTTTGCGAAAAATCGGGAAGCCTGCCGTTGAGCCCTTGGCCCAGGCCTTAGGGGAAGCCGACGAGCGACTGCAAAAGCGCATAATGAAAGTGCTAGACCGAATGGGTTATAAACGAAAGTAAGAGAGAGCACGGAAACTTTGCTCGCTTACCTCTGCTTCATGGGGTTTGTTCCGGCAGACTTTCGACCCACCGACACATAATAAAATCCCTGCTCAGCCATTCGCTGAGGTTCGTAGACATTTCGAAGGTCGATAAAGACTGGGGATTTGACTTTTGATCGAATCTGTTCCATATCAAGATTACGAAATTGATTCCACTCGGTGACGAGGACGATGGCATCAGCTCCCTCAACAGTTTGATAGGCATCCTGACAAGGAACCATATCCGGCAACACCTTCATAGACTCTTCCAACGCTTCCGGGTCATAAGTCCGCACCGTGGCACCCGCCTTTATGAGTTCCTCAGCAATTGCTAGGGCTGGAGAATCCCGGATATCGTCGGTATTGGGCTTGAACGCAAGGCCTAATAGTCCAATCGTTTTCCCCTTCAGGTCCCCGACCGCCTCGCCAATTTTCTCGAGCATTCGAGTCCGCTGTTGCTCATTGATTTGTTTCGTCGCCTTTGCCAGAGTCATTTCGTACCCAGCTTCAGACCCAATATTGATCAGTGCCGCCGTATCTTTTCCGAAACACGACCCCCCATAGCCTGGCCCAGCATGCAAAAACTTTGATCCGATACGTTTGTCCAAACCCATTCCTTTCGAAACCATTTGGACATCGGCCCCTACCCGCTCACACAAATTGGCCATTTCATTGATGAACGATATTTTGGTCGCTAAAAACACGTTTGACGCGTATTTAATGACTTCCGCCGTAGGAATATCGGTAATCACCACCGGAGCATCCAACAAATACAGAGGACGATATAGATCCTTCATGATGGCAACCGATGCCTGGCTATCGGCACCAATTACGACTCGATTAGGGCGCATAAAATCTTCAATGGCAGAACCCTCCCGAAGAAATTCCGGATTAGACACTACCCCAAAGTTACACGGCACAGTTTGATTTTCTTCAATTAATTTTTTTATTCGGCCTGCCGTTCCAACCGGCACAGTGGACTTCGTGATAACAACTTTATATCCAGTCATACGCGATCCGACGCTTCGGGCCACTTCATCAACAAAAGACAAATCAGCCGATCCATCAGGTCGCGAGGGTGTGCCTACCGCAATAAAAATTGCGAGGGCTTCATCCACAGCTTTATGTAAATCTGTGGTAAATCGTAAACGGCCCGCATGAATATTTTTTTCGACAAGTTCCGCGAGACCCGGTTCGAAAAACGGGACCTTTCCCTTTTCTAACGAAGCGATGCGTTTCTCATCCAAATCCATACACAGGACATTCAACCCAAATTCCGCAAAACAGGCCCCTGTTACGAGCCCAACATATCCAGTCCCGATAACGCTGATGTACATTTTTTCTTTCTCCTTAGATTAACGATTTAATTCTTTGGTTCTGTCGGATCGCTAGCCATTTTTCTTAAGAACCAGATGGCGAATATCTTATAGAACCATTGCTTGACAGGCTATAGGGTGCCTACTAGAATCAATGAAAACTTCTTCAAAAGAGCGGGAATAGCTCAGTGGTAGAGCATCGCCTTGCCAAGGCGAGGGTCGGGGGTTCAAATCCCCTTTCCCGCTCCAATTTTTCCTTCCTTACCACTCATTTACCAATATTCTTCTCGGTTTTCATTCTAACCTATTTTCTCATTCTGTCTAAACACCAGAGATGAAGATGATCCACCAGGGCATGGATTCTTCTTTCATTTGAGAAAATTGTCGAGCCGTGAAACTACTGGGGATTCCCTCCCAGAATGCACCTCGTCGAATTTCAACATACCGAAACGTGGGAGGTGCGATTTTTTTTTCTACTGAGACTACCTCAAAAGGCATAGAATCTCGGAGTTCCGCTATCTTGGCCAGATCGACTCGTTTACCAATTGGCAGCGCATGTAATTCTTTGTAGACATTGCCAAAGATCACTGGAATGTTATCTTTGGTAAAAATTTGATTGCGAGGACGGAATTGATCGTTCGCTAAGATCTGACTTAAAATTTCCCAAAAGACTTCATCATCGATAGCAGATAACACCCCTACCCGACTTCGTTGAGCCATGCATTCTAAAAGAGCTAAAGGCCCAACGATGTCAAATTTCCACGGAGGAAAAGTCAGAGTTTTCCCCTCATGAGAGACTTCCAAGACAGGCTCTCCTTCCAAGCGACCCAGATGGAAGTGCCCGCGTGTTGCCTGGAGATGCTTGTGGATTAACCGTGATTCAACTCGGCTGGGTTCATAGGCAAACGTGGGATTGGCTGGAGCATGACACGTACAAATCGTGTAACGCGTCAAGGCACCTTTAGCGTGGCTAAACTGCTCTATATCCATCCCTCCCCAAAATTGGTATTTCAACTCTTCTGTAGGAAGACTCTTTAAATACCGTTCACGGTCCCGATTTTGGTGATAGACCCCACCCACTTGAGAGCCAGGTGTTAAACGATCCAAAGCATGCAGGGTCAGGGGTTTTGATTGGGCACGCAATCGCGGAAGATACTGATCAATCAGTTCCTGTTCAAAGGTTAAATCACCGGCACCAATATCCAACAACGATGGGAAGGACGAATGAAGAAGGATGTTGTATGGATTAAAATCTTTTTGCAGGCGGCGTTCCAATTCTTCTGTAGAAAGATCCTCCCTCCTAGCCTGTTGTTCATTTACCGCCATGATCCCCCACACAATCAAGGCACGAACCGCCTTGGAGGGCGGCAAACCGGTCAGTTCTTTTAATGTTCGATACACCTGCCTAGTTTGTTTTTGCTGCCCAAACTGCTGAACGACATCAATCAAGCGTTTCTGAAGGCTTGGCACTAACGAGGCAGTTTGGATGTATCGAATAAGGGCGGGAAGTGTTGCTGATAAGGATTCTGAAGTCATTAACTTTCGACTGGCTTCCCAATGGTGGGAATAGGACTCTCGTGTCTCTTGAATTCGCTTTCGGAATTCCTGGCTATCCAACGTCTGACGGTCCATCA
>QIDY01000188.1 GCA_003228495.1 Nitrospirota bacterium | reverse complement strand
CCGGCAGACCGGTCGGGACTTCAGGAATGTAGTCAATGTCCAGCCCTAAGATGTTGGCGACAGCGGTCCCGACGGCCAAGCCGATTAACGGAGCGGGTAGCCAGATAATCTTGGTGATTTTCGGCCAAATGAGAATGACCCCCAGCGTGATGACTGAAATCATTACGGCATTAAGGTTCGCGTTCATCGCAGAGCTAGGAATGGAGAGTAATGCTTCCCGTACTGAGGATAGGGTGGGAAGGCCGACAAACGGATTAAACTCGATGATCATGACGATAGCGCCGATACCGCACATGAATCCGGAAATGACGGAATAGGGAGTCAGATAAATAAATTTCCCCACTCGCATGGCTGCCAGGACCAACATGATGACACCGCTGAAAAACACGCATCCGAAGGCAAACACAAGGTCCGGTTGCCCGGTGGTCAACATGTGATCGTGCATGACCACGGCGAGTTGGACGGTTTTTGGACCGGTCGGTCCGCTCACGCCAACATTGGATCCCCCGAACAATCCTCCGACAAAGCCACCGGCAATGGCCCCCCACATTCCTGTGATAGCGCCAAGGCCTGATGCCACGCCAAATCCTAGGGCCAGCGGCAGAGCGATGAAGGCAACGGTCCCTGCAAGCGTATCCTGGGCAATATTGCTTCCCATGATCCGGATGCGCGGCCAGGGATTCATGTCTGAAAGGAACCCTTTGATTTTATTCCCAAGAAAATCCATCGACGTTTTTTACTCCTACTCCAAAATTTTTAAAGGGTCGCTAAAAGCAAGGGAGGGGACTGGGAGGTTCTGCTCAATTGCTTGAAACTCCTGAAGAGGACAGCAATTCTTGTACCTTCTCTCCGTTTAATGATAGTTCATCAAACAAAGAGCAAATGGTTGTTACCATTAAGTTTTTATGAGTTAAAAAGAATTGATTCTTGAGCGGTTTGAAAGGAAGAACAAAATCGCTCTTGAAGCAATGTGCGATTTCGCACATTGCAATGGAGAGGAATGTAGAGGTGAAACCGAATTTTTTTGTTACCCCTCAAAAAAGTCCGTGAAATACCGGATGAGGTCACTGATCGTGACAATTCCCACAATTTTCCCTTCTTCTGTCACGACTAAATGACGGACCCCATTGGTTTTCATCATGGATTGAGCCTCACGGACCGGCCGATTACTTTCGATCATGAGCATTTCTGACCGCATGACTGATCTCACAGTAGCCGTCTCAATATTCAGCCCTTTGGCAATTCCTTCTCTTGCCAGGCGTTTATCGGAAACGATACCAACGTACTTGTCTCCTTCAGTCACAATCAGAGCACTCACACATTGATCAATAAACGATTGGCTCAGTTCTTTAAGTGTCGCATCCACCGAAATGGTTTTGACATTCCTGGCCATGTACTCATTAATGGTTGGTAGCGTTTTTTCAGCATTGTCCGGTTGAGCCATGGTCACGCCTCCTTTATCTGGGTGGGTGAGGGATTGAGGATGGATTAGAGCGTTTCAATTTTAAAGAAATTCTATGATTTACTCAAGAGGGACTTGGATGACAAGTCCTCCCATAACATCATTTAATTTAAAGTCGCGTTTGGGACTTTCGGGGTGAGCATTGTGACATGACACACAGGCCCGACTCACAGCGCGATCGGGATATATCGTTTGCAAGTAGCGGCGCTGCTCTACGATCACGTTTTCCTCAACCACTTCACCATATTCAACAACTCTCTTTAAGGCGTCACGTTCTTGATCGGAGGTAGGAGTATTTCGCGAATTCAACGGCCATAGGCTCACCAGTCGATATCGAAAGGGTGCTCCTCGAACATGAAGACTACGAGATGCTTCTCGCAAAAATTGTACCGGCAAGGGCAGAGTTTTGTCTTCGCCCCAATTCTCCGAGGCATTCACAATGAGCATGGCTTCCATCCGTTCGACAATATGCTGGGTGTAGAATGTTCGGTCGGCCTGAATCACTGCATGAAGATAATCTGCCACCGTTCTTGCTGGAATTCCTTCTTCAGACGGTTGTTGCGTTCCAGCCATCCAGCCCACCGCGAGACCGAAACCCCCCACTATCACGACGAGGGCAAGTATTTTACTATTTATCATAAGAGACTCATCCGGTTTATGGACCAAAACAATCTTACCTGGAATGTTGAAAAAAGCCGCCAGCAGCGTTCTCGCCTTTTTGCCGTGCTCACGTACTCCATGTACGCTCCGCTCGTCAAAAAGGCTGCGGCCTTGCTGGACGGACTTTTTTAAACATTCCCTCTAGCAAATGATGACTGCCTCCTCTTGGGCATGGATTTGCCATGGGTGTGAAATATTCAATAACCCCTTACCGTAACTGAACTCTCCCCATCAGTACAATTCGGGGTGGTTTCTGGCGAAAATATCTGGAGACATTCATTGGTTTGACTCACTCCAAATGCACGCCTAGGATAAGAGATTCTTATGCAAGGGATTCAATTTTTCACCAATCTTCCTATTGAGCGCAAGCTCTTGTTGATTTCGCTGATCCCTATTCTCACACTTGGGGGCCTCAGTCTTGTCACATATAACAGCGTCCAGACGTTTGCCGAAGACGAAGACCGTTTGAATCATGTGTATCACGTGCAGACCACCGCTGCAGAATATCTGCGGTTAATCGTCGACCTTGAAACGGGGTTTCGAGGATTCGTTTTGACAAAACAACCGAAATTCCTTCAACCCTATCTTGCGGCTAAACAACGTGTGCTAGCCGTTGGACAATCTCTTGGCTACATGGTCGAAAACTATGAAGAACAACGACTCGTTGTCGGCCAAGCCCAACAGCTCGTTGAACAACTCATGAAAGATAAAGATAACTTGATCGAGCAGGTAAAACGAGGGAACGCTGCAGATGCGCTTCATTATATTGAGGAGGGGAAAGGCCGTGCGTTGATGCTGGCCATACGCGAGGAAATTGCTCGTTTTGACCGAAGAGAAGGAGAAGTCCTGGGCACCACGTTACTCAGGACTTCCAATGACCGTTCATCTCTGCTTGGCGTGATTATCATGGGCGGCTCGCTGGCCTTGCTGCTCATGGTTCTGGCCTTGCGGTTATTGGCCCGATCCATTACCGGTCCACTCGTCACGTTGGTGAAGACCGTAGAAAACCGAACCGGCGGAATGGTGCCGGAGGTGAAGGTGTTAGAGCGTGGCGATGAAATTGGCGATTTGACGCGTGTGATGCACGACATGAATCAACAAATTGGAGAATTTATCAGTCAAATTCAAAAATCGGAAGCTGAGTTGCGCAGTCTCAATATTGACCTTTCGACTTCAGAATCCAAGTATCGCGGAATTGTGGATCATGCGCCCTTTGGCATCTTTACCGCCAAAGATGGCCGGTTAATTTTTTGCAATCGGCACAATTGGATCCTTGCAGGACGGAATCCGGACGTCCTGTTAGATCCCGAAAGCATCTGGGAGGCCATTCACCCTGATGACCGAGCCCACGTCTACGGTTCCTTCTCGGATGCGACCACTCAACAAGTTCCTTTTGAAAATGTCTTTCGCTTCGTTCATCCCGATGGGACAACCCATAAGATCCTGAGCCGTGCAATTCCTATTAAAGATGGGCATGGCGGAGATTCTCTTTATCAAGGATTTAACGTCGACATCACGGCTTTTGAACACATGCGGGAAAAACTCAGTCGGACGGAACATCTGGCTACATTGGGACAAATGGCTGCAGGCATCGCCCATGAAATTCGAAACCCCCTTGTTGGCATTGGATCAACAACTGCGTTACTCATGGAAGACTTTCCCCCTGAAGACACCAAACGTGACGATCTGAAAACCATTCTCAAAGAAACTCGCCGGCTGGATCGGATTGTCACTCAGATCGTAGAATACGCCAGACCTCGCCACCTCGTCACGAGTTCATTTGTGATGGCCGCGCTTTTTGAAGAAACATTGAACCTTTTGAGTCAACCTATTGATCAGAAACACATCAAAGTTACCTCCGCCTTCCCTTCAGAGCTTCCGGTTCTCGAAGCCGATCATGATCAGGTTAAGCAAGTCGTGCTCAACACGATTCAGAATTCCGTCGAGGCCCTAAGAGAGAATGGGGAAATCCGGATTGAAGCTCTTGAGGAATTACGAGACGGGTACAAGGGACTTCTCACCACAATTCATGACAATGGAAAAGGGATTAACCCCGAAGATCTTTCGAAAATTTTTGATCCATTTTTTACAATGGGAAAACGAGGGGGAACTGGGCTGGGATTAGCCATCTGCCGAAATATCATTGAAGCGCATGGAGGAACCATCCGTGCCGAAAGTCAAGTGGGAATTGGGACGGTTATGTCTATCTGGCTCCCGTTAACGCTGCAACAACAACCCGTATCTGTGTCCTAACATGCGAGCATCCATTTTTGTTACAGATGATGATGAGGTCGTTCGATCTTCCATCACCCGCCGATTATCCAGAGGCCAGCACGATATTCGAAGCTTTGACTCCGGCGAAGCCCTTCTTGAGGGGTTGAACAACGATATTCCCGACATCCTCCTTCTCGATCTGAAAATGCCAGGTATGACCGGCCTTGAGACACTCAAACATGTTCGGTCCAAAGCTCCGCAAACGTTGGTCATTTTATTAACTGCGTACGGCACGATTGAAGATGCCGTCGAAGCCATGAAACTTGGTGCTTATGATTTTCTGATCAAAAGTATTGACCTTTCTGGTGTCGTTCCCGTGGTTGAACGATCGCTCGCTTACTTGACCCTCCGTCGCAGGGTGAGCTTTGAAGCTCAAGGCAGTGCCGGTCGCTATGCGCTCAAAGATCTCATTGCCAACAGCCCCAGCATGCGGGGGTTGGTTTCTCAGGTTCAAGAACTAAGTCAAAACGCCAAAACCACTGTTCTCCTTCAAGGTGAAACCGGAACTGGCAAAGAATTCATCGCTCGGGTACTTCACCACAATGGGCCCCGACAAGAGGCCCCCTTTGTAGGAGTGAATTGCACAGCTATTCCCAGAGAATTATTTGAAAGTGAACTGTTTGGATACGAACGTGGCGCCTTTACAGGAGCAAACCAGCGGAAGCCAGGATTGTTCGAGCAGGCGGAAGGGGGCACACTCTTCCTGGATGAAATCGGGGATTTAGATCCCGCCATGCAAGGAAAACTCTTGCGTGTGCTTCAGGAACGTTCTTTTAAACGATTAGGTGGACAAAAAGACATCGAGGTCGATTTTCGTTTGATTGCGGCCACAAACCGCGATTTACGAAAAGAGGTCAGTCAAGGCTCGTTTCGTGAAGATTTGTATTTTCGGTTACATGTTGTGGTGTTAGAACTACCCCCTCTTCGGCAACGTCATGAGGATATTATCCCGTTATGTCTCCAGGCTTTGGTTAAGCATGGGAAGGAATTGAGTAAAAACATCATGTCGATTGATCCTGATGCACAGGCGCTTCTCGAAAGATATGCTTACCCGGGAAATATTCGTGAGCTTCAGAATATTATTGAGCGTGCAGTGATTTTCTGTCCTAGCCAAACCATTATGCCACAAGATCTTCCACGGGAATTACATGAACTGCCCAAAAATCCGGTTGTCTCGGAAGTGCGTGGCAAGGAACAGGTGGTTCGGATGGAAATGACGGTTGGACAACAGACGCTTGCCGATATTGAATCAGCCCTCATTGAGGAGGTGTTGCGTCTTTCCGGACACAACAAAAGCTTAGCTGCGAAAAGATTAGGTCTTACGCGGTTTGCCCTTGATCGTCGGCTCAAAAAGTTACCGGATACTAAATCCTAAATAAGGAACTTGTATGCAGGACAGGACGTTCAGAAGTCCAGATTTTCTCTCTCTCTTGCTTCTCACTTTCCCCTTTCCCCTTCTCACTAATTTCGATTGATCCTCCTTTGCCTCCGCGAGGGCATGCTTTTTTCAACATTCCCATAAAGCATTTAATGAGAAGATTCCTGACTTTGATGCATATTCCTGGATTTTCCCCTTTGTTACCTCAAGAAATAGCCGATGGGAACCGAAAAGAGGCGTATGGCTGAGCTACTGTCTTGAAGTGCAGGGGCGGTCATCAGTCAGACAAGAAATAGAATCTGCCGACCTCGCTTCCGAGTGAGCAGAAAAACCGGGGTTCCAACTTTGAACGTTTACGAGGGTGTCGTGAGATTACGTAAAGGAGTAAACCAATGAATACGATGAAATCTATGTTTGTCATGTTCATGTGTACGATGTTTCTGGGTTGTGTCAGCCAACAGGCTCATGAACGGGCCATTGAAGAGTTGGAGGTGACCAGCCAAAATTCTGCACAGGAAGTGGAGCGTCTCCAACAATTGGTAGAACAAGAACAGATCGAAGTCTCACAACTCCAAAAAGAGAAACAGGTGCTTGCGGAAAATTTGAGCAGCCATGAAATGAAAGTGAATGAGCTTCAAGGGGAAAAGCAGACATTCGAGGAAAACTTAAGTGCGAAAAATACTTCTGTGGCCCAACTCCGAGAGGAAAAACAGGCGTTCGAGGAAACCTTGGGTGCGAAAGATACTGCCATGGCCCAACTTCAAGAAGCGAACAAAGAGCTGGAAGCTGCCGTTGAAATTCAAGAACAAATCAAAGAGCAGCAGTTAGAAGCCTTGAAAAATGAACTTCAGGCGCTCTATTCACAAGTCAAAGGATTAGGTCGAATGTCAGGGGCAGAACATGCGAGCATGAGTGCTCCCTTTAGTAGGGACCCTGTAGATTTTGATGATTTAACGCAGGCGTTTCGTGGCGTGCGTTCTACACTCGCGTCTCAAATGAGTGATTTTTCGAAATTGTTAGAAAAAAACGGCAAATTAGAAGAGGAAATCGGCCAGTTGGAAGCGCGCCTGCGGCATGTAGAGCGTCTCAAGGAAGAATTAGAGCAAGTGCGGGCTGCTCGCGAAGCCCAAGAGGCCAAATTGGCCAAAGTCAGGCGGGAAGTGCAGACGGTTGGCAAGGAAATTGATCGAATCAGCAGAGCGCTTGAAGAAAAATTCGGGAAAAGTTTAGTTGTTACCCAACACCAAGATCGGTTGGTCTTGACGATGTTGGGCCAAGTCTTGTTTGAGTCCGGAGAAGCGCAACTCACGCCTTTGGGATTAGATATTATGAAACAAGTGGGTGAAGTGTTAGCCCCATTGCCTAATAAAAACATTCAAGTGGAAGGTCACACCGACAACAATCCCATTTATGGCCGGTTACGGCAGCAGTATCCCACAAACTGGGAATTATCGACGGCTCGTGCGACCACCGTGCTTCGTTATTTAATTGAACAGACCGGCATGAATCCCAAGGACTTCGCGGCGACGGGATATGCGGAAACGCGACCCGCGGTGCCGAATGATTCAGATGAAGGGCGGGCCCAAAACCGCCGGGTAGAAATTGTGCTTTATCCCGAACGAGTACTGCAGGACAACAATGTCGTTGCGACCCTTACCCGGTAGAGGGCGAGGGTTTCCCAACAGATTTTCTCGCCAGACCCTCCGGTCCTACTCTTAATGGTGTACTGGATCCCCGACTTCGCTTCCTGGTACCGAATTATGGTGAATCAAGTTGATGTCGTAAAGAAAACTGGTGGCCGGTTCTAGGACCACATATACTGCCACGAGACCTACCAGTGTCATGGTGATGGTATAGGGTAGGGCCATCCACACCATGCGTCCATACGACAGGCGGATGATGGGAGCCAGTGACGAGGTCAGTAAAAATAAAAATGCCGCCTGACCGTTGGGCGTGGCCACACTCGGAATATTCGTGCCCGTATTAATGGCCACAGCGAGCAAATCAAACTGGTCACGATTGATTGTTCCGGCCTGAAGCGCGCGAAACACCTCGTTGATATAGACGGTTGCCACAAAGACATTGTCGCTGATGGCTGACAAAATGCCATTGGCCAAATAGAACATGCCGATCTGATGCGAACCATCCAAGCTCAATCCATAGCCGATAATCCCGGCAAATAAATTCTGCTCTTGAATCACCGCCACAATCGCGAAAAAGACGACCAACAACGCGGTAAACGGCAACGCTTCTTTAAACGCCTCTCCAATTTGATGTTCTTCGATTATGCCATTCAACGCAGTAATGAAGACGATGACTGTTAACCCAATAATACCGACTTCAGCGAGATGCAATGCTAACGCGATAATGAGCCAAATGCCCGCCACGGCTTGAACAATGAGTTTTGCCTTGTCATCGTTGTCACGGCGACTTTGTTGTTCGGCTTCATACTCCACCAAAATATGACGGACGGGGTCCGGTAGTTGAAACCCATAGTCGAACCACCGTAGTTTTTCTACGATGAGACACGTGGCTAAGCCCATTGTAAAAACGGGCATCGTCACCGGAGCCATCCGGAAAAAGAATTCCATGAATTCCCAACCAGCTCTATCCGCGATCAGGAGATTTTGGGGCTCACCCACCAATGTGCAGACGCCGCCCAGGGCTGTGCCTATGGCGCCATGCATCATAAGGTTTCGCAGAAATCCTCGAAAATTCACCAGGTCTTCACGATTTAATTCATGGACTTCTTGATCACTGGTATGGTCATGAGAGGAATGATAGGATTTGCCCGAAGCCACTCGGTGATAGATGCTATAGAATCCCGTCGCCACGGCAA
>QIDY01000113.1 GCA_003228495.1 Nitrospirota bacterium | reverse complement strand
CTGATCCGGAAAAAGTCAAACGCTTATATGAAATGTTTAAACAGCGGCAACAAGAGGCCTCTCAATATGTCATTAAAAATGAATTTGGCGAAATTATCGAACGAGAAGGCGGCGTAGCGCTGAATGCGTTTACCGGCGCGGATGTGACGGGGTATTTTTATTCTTTGCCGGCTAACAAAATTGAACTCTTTGCGTATTTAGAATCTGAACGATTCTTGCAACCAGTCTTTCGTGAATTTTATGAAGAGCGGGATGTGGTGATGGAAGAACGTCGGTTGCGGACGGAAAGCCGGCCTTTCGGACGGCTTCTCGAGCAATTTGTGTCTACAGCATTTATGGCACATGCCTATCACCACCCGGTCATTGGTTATGCCAGCGATATTCAATCGTATACGATGACCGATGCTAAACGGTTTTTTGAGGCTCAATACGTCCCGTCGAATATGGTGACGGCGATTGTGGGGGATATTCAGACTAAGGCGGTTATTCCTATTTTAGAAAAATATTTTGGACGGATCCCATCAGGTTCTCCACCTCCACCACTTCGCACGGTCGAGCCACAATCCACAACGGAAAAAATTGTTATCTTACAAGATCCTTCCCAGCCGCTTTATTTAGAAGGCTATCATAAGCCGGCTGTCACGCATGCCGATCAACCGGTTTATGACGCAATCGACGATATTTTAACGAATGGGCGAACCTCACGGTTGTTTCGGTCATTAGTGAGGGATAAGCAGATTGCCGTGTCTGTTGGAGCGTATGGTGCGTACCCTGGTGATAAGTATCCCCATATGTGGGTTGCGTATGGCGTTCCTGGTCGCGGCGTTTCCAATGAAACAATTCAACAGGCTCTTCGTGAAGAGTTTGCTCGACTCCAAACCGAGGATGTCTCGGATGAGGAATTGGCACGATTTCGAACTCGTGCGAAAGCTGGGCTTGTGCGCGCGCTGAAAAATAATTTAGGACTAGCGATGCATCTGACAGAGTATCATATGTTATTTGGGGATTGGCGTGAACTCTTCCGCTATATTACGCGCTTCGATCATGTGACAAAAGCTGACATCCGTCGAGTGGCCAAGGTTATGTTTCAGCCCACGAACCGTATTGTGGGAAGGATTGAAACGATTGTTCCTACGGTTGGGAAGATGCCGACAGCATCCGGGGAGGGCCAATCATAATGTCTGGAATCATCAACGTGAGATTTTTTAAAAAACTGGTCTTGTATTTTGGCTATTCCATGGCACTGATCATGATGAGTCTTTCTCTGCCTGTACAAGCCCAAGTGCAAAAGGTGGAGGAGCTGCAGTATCCCCCACTGCCGGAATTAGTCATCCCGGAACCCGAGCGAGTGGTGCTAGAGAATGGGATGGTTGTGCTACTGATGGAGGATCATGAGCTGCCGCTGGTCAGTCTTTCCGCCTTTATCCGTACTGGTTCACGATTAGAACCTCCGGATAAAATTGGGATTGCCTCCCTCACAGGAACGGTATTACGGACGGGCGGAACGAGGAAGCAATCTGGTGATGAACTAGATGAATTTTTAGAAGGCAAAGCGGCGATGATTGAAACATTCATTGGTGGGACTGCTGGGACAGCTTCCATGAGCTGTTTGAAGGAAGATTTTCCTGCCGTGTTAGAGGTCTTTGGCAATATCTTGCGGATTCCGGCTTTTGCACCTGAAAAGCTCAAGATTGCCAAAAACCAAATGATGGCGAGTATTGCCCGTCAAAACGATGATCCAGGAGGAATCGTCTCGCGGGAATTTAAGAAATTGGTCTATGGGAAGGACTCGCCTTATACTTGGGTTCCGACCTATGCCACCATTCTGTCTATCACACAGAAAGATCTAGCCCATTGGCATGAAACTTATTTCCATCCGAATCGCATCATCCTCGGACTTGCTGGAGATTTTCAGAAAGAAGAAGCGCTTAGCTTGCTCAAAAATGTTTTTGGGGATTGGTCAAAAGGTCCGAAGGCGAACGATCAAAAAGCCTTTGTTCAGGAACGTACCCCTCCCGGTGTGTTTTATGTTGAAAAAAACGATATGACTCAAGCAAAAATTGCCATGGGGCATCTGGGGATTCGACGCGATCATCCTGATTATTATTCCTTAGTCATCGTCAATCAAATTCTTTCTGGGTCATTTGGAGCGCGTCTGTTTTCGAATATCCGTTCAAAGCAAGGGTTGGCTTATGATGTCCATGGCGGTGTTGGTCTCCAATGGGATCATCCGGGTATGGCGATTCTCTCCATGTCGACTAAAACTCAAACCACAGGAAAAGGGATTGATGCGCTCATTGCAGAATCCCGAAAAATGGTATCGGATCCGCCGACGGAAGATGAGGTGACCAATGCAAAAGCCAGCATTCTCAATTCCTTTGTCTTTTCTGTAGATTCCCCGTCAAAGGTGTTGGGCAAATATTTGACCTATGAATACTATGGTTATCCTACGACGTGGTTGAAAACCTTTCGGCGTGGAATCGAACAGGTCACGGTGGCACAGGTTCGGCAGGCCGCGGAACGTCATCTGCGTCCTCAGGATTTTGCCATTTTAGTTGTGGGCCCGCGAAAAGGTACTCAGCCGGCATTGACTCGGTATGAGAGTATTCAAGAATTGGATATTCGTATACCAGATCCACCAAGCGGGGCGTAAAGGTGTTTAGAGAATTTATGCATGGACAAACCGTTGAAACACGTCAGAGTAGAACCTTTGCGCAGGGGAAAAGGTCAGAGGGAAATAGGGTGGCCCATCCAATTGCGTTGATACGATTTTGTGGTCCGCTTCCGTGGATTGTCCTGTTCGGTGTAATGCTGGTGGGCTGCCAAACAAATCCGTATACCGATAGGTCACAATTTTTATTGATGCCAACGGACTATATGAACCAAATGGGGGCTGCGCAGTATGCAGAAACGTTGCAAGATCCCAAGGTAGTTTTGTCAAAAGATCCACGAGAAATCAATCCGGTGAAACGTGTCGCTGCTCGTATTATTGCAGCGGCCAAACGTTCCAAATATGCCGAGGCGGCAAAGTCTTTCAATTGGGAAGTGACTGTCATCAAAGATGACAACACCCAAAATGCGTGGGC
Source organism: Nitrospirota bacterium (assembly GCA_003228495.1). GTDB lineage: Bacteria > Nitrospirota > Nitrospiria > Nitrospirales > UBA8639 > Nitrospira_E. Next base: position 4,910 of record QIDY01000113.1, on the reverse strand, counting down.
GTTACCCGGTGGGAAAATTGCCGTGTATACCGGAATTTTTCCTATGGCCAAAACCGAAGCCGGCTTGGCGGCCATTATGGGGCACGAAGTGGTTCATGCTTTGGCCCAACATGGGGGAGAGCGTATGAGCCAGGGGTTAATGGCTCAGATAGGCATGTCGGCTGCGGCCATTTTGTTAGCCACGCAGGGTGACAATCCAGCATTAAGCCAATTAGGTATGCAGGCTTTGGGATTGGGTGTGCAGGCCGGAGTTTTGCTTCCGTTCAGTCGGAAACATGAATCTGAAGCGGATTATATCGGCGTCTTGTTGTCCGCCGATGCCGGATACGATCCTCGAGAAGCTGTGCGTATTTGGGAGCGGATGGCCGCTGCTTCCCAGGGAGCTCCACCGGAATTTTTATCCACCCATCCAGCCAATGAAACACGGATCGCAGATCTTAAAGGATGGATGCCTGAAGCTATGGCTTTATACCAACGTACACCGAAAACTTCTGTAAAAATGTTGCCTCTCATTACGCCATCTCCTCCTCCTTCCTCTTCCCCCCCACCAAAAAAAAGAACTCGTTTTCGTTAGTCCTGATTTGAATTTCACCTGCTTCTATGTTCAACAATATCTTGAATGATTATCCTGTCTTCTAGGTTTTTCTTATGATGGCTTGGTCGAAGATTTTTTGCCTAGGCGTCATCGGGTGCTGGACCTTGGTTGGCTGTGGGCCGAGTGAAACGATTGTCGAAATCGCCCTTCATCCGACAAAGACCGATATTTTGTATATGGCAACGAATGACTATATCTATAAGACGCGCGATGGAGGCAAGAGCTGGGAAAATATGTCGGCTGGCATGACCCATTCGCGCGTCATCACATTGGCGATTGATCCCTTATTTCCCGCAAACATTTTAGCGGGCACAAAGGGTGATGCCGTGTATAAAAGCTATGATGGGGGACAACGGTGGGTGTCACGGCGAACCGGTCTCCATGAGGTAACCATCTCTTCTGTCGTGCATCAATTAGTGTTTGCCCCAGGATCTAGCAGTCATGTGTTTGCGGCAACCTCGTTAGGAGTCTTTGAATCCAATGATGGTGGGGAGACCTGGGTCAAACGCATGGAGGGCATGAAAGAAGTACTTATGGTGATTTCGTTGGCGTTTGATCCCCAGCAACCTCAAACCCTTTATGCCGGAACGAGCGGGGGTGTGTATAAGTCTGTGGATGGAACACAGACCTGGCGAAAAGTGAATACGGGTTTGGTGGGGGCGAATGTCTTGAAATCATCCAGGGCCCTGGGTGTGACCCGGATAAAGGTTGATCCGTTTAAGCCCGATAGAGTCTATATTGCGACACTGAGCGGCCTCTATTGGTCTGGGAATGCAGGAGAGACTTGGGGGCGTATTGGGGAATCATTGCCTGACCACATGCTCAGTGAGTTGTTGCTTGATCCTCACCAGCCGGGTGTGATGTATGTCGGGCATCGAGAAGGCGTATCCAGAAGTGAGGATAGTGGGGTAACATGGGAGACTCGCAATATGGGATTGACGAATATCAATATTCGAGCCCTTGCGATCAGCTCCATCGATTTTCATGTACTCTATGTCGGGACGAATGGGAAAGGACTCTTTCAAAGTATCGATAGTGGAATGTCGTGGAAACCCATTCCGCTTACGGTTGATGAGTCTGTTTCTTAAGAAAAGAATGATTTGAAATTGGTCGTGCCAAGTGATTAAGATTCGCCTCACGTCTCATTTATCTTCCTTATAGGGTGTGATTGTGTTTCATTCATCGAAAGGATGGTGCTGTGGCTTTTTGGGATTCAAAACAAGGCCGTAACCGTGCCGATGCCGTCTGCTCTTTTTGCGGAAAAGCCAAAGGCGGAGCCACGAATTTAATTCAAGCTCCGACGAAGCAGGTATGCCGGGAATGCCAAGCCCCGGGTTCTGTGTTGATTTGTGCGGATTGTGTCCAGCAATGTTCTAAGTTTTTATCGGGGCATGCCGTTGAAGGACAGCCGCCCTTGGATCTGCCCTCTGACCCCTTGCCGACTCCACCTGAACTCAAAGAAATCCTTGACCAATATGTGATCGGTCAAGATCGTGCCAAGAAGATTCTTTCGGTTTCAGTCCACAATCATTATAAACGGGTATTTAGCGGAAAAGATGTGCCGGATGTGGAGCTTGAAAAAGGCAATGTGATGTTGATTGGTCCAACGGGAACCGGAAAAACGCTCTTAGCGAAGACCTTGGCGAAAGTATTGCAGGTTCCCTTTGCCATTGCGGATGCCACGACGGTGACCGAGGCCGGGTATGTCGGCGAAGATGTTGAAAATGTCATTCTGAAATTATTGCAATCGTGCGATTTTAATATCGCGCAAGCGCAAGTGGGGATTATTTATATTGATGAAATCGATAAAATTAGTCGGAAATCGGAAAGTGCTTCGATTACCCGGGATGTTTCCGGCGAGGGCGTTCAGCAGGCCTTATTGAAATTGGTCGAAGGCACCTTGTGCAATGTGCCTCCTAAAGGAGGTCGAAAACATCCTGAGCAGGAATTTCTTCGAGTTGATACCAGCAATATCCTCTTTATTTGTGGTGGGGCGTTTGTCGGTGTGGAAGATATTATTGCACAACGGACCAATCAGAAACGTGTTGGATTTGGCGCGAGTTCGTCTCATGAAAAATCACCGAATTCTGAACAATTGATGCGGCAGCTTCGTCCGGAAGATTTATTGAAATATGGGTTAATTCCGGAATTTGTCGGTCGGTTTCCCATCTTAGCCTCTTTGAGTGACTTGCGAGTTGAAGATTTAGTGCGTGTGCTGCAAGAACCCAAAAATGCCTTGCTCAAGCAATATCAAGCATTATTTCATTTAGATGGCGTGGAGTTAGAGTTCACGCCCTCGGCCATTCAAGCTATTGCTACACGAGCATCCTCTATGAAAACAGGGGCACGTGGGCTTCGGGCGACGATAGAAGATGTGATGCTTGATCTGATGTATGATGTTCCTGCCTTGAAGCACGTCAAGCAGGTTGTGATTACGGAAGAAGTCATTCAGGGATCCGGGGTGCCTGAACTGCTTTATCAGAGAAAAGGGGCCTAAGAGCCTGTTGCATTATTTGCTATTCTGGCTTATGCTATGGAGGAAAGTTGTTCATCACGAAGTCCGGGCCGCGTGATGAATGGATCAGGTGAAGCGGCCCTTCACTGATGTTGTTTTGCCTATGCAACCGTAAGGAATCTGATTGGAAGTTAGTCCTAAGTCGCCTCCTGTTCCGCGTTCTCGGGCCGTTCCTTCCCTTCTCATCTCTGCAACTCGTGCAAAACAATATCGCATTTAGAAGGAGGGACCCCGATGGGTTCAAAGATTTATGTGGGCGGTTTGCCCTATTCCACGGCTGAGCAGGAATTAGCTGACCTGTTTGGACAGCATGGAAGCGTTCAATCAGCTAAGATTATTACCGACAAGTACACGGGGCAATCACGAGGGTTTGGTTTCGTGGAAATGGGGTCGGATGATGAAGCAAAGACGGCGATTGAGGCTCTGAATGGGACCGAGTTAGGGGGACGTTCCCTGACGGTCAATGAGGCCAAGCCACAAGCTCCACGCACGGGAGGTTTTGGTGGGGGAGGTGGAAGTGGTGGTCGTGGAGGCGGAGATCGCTGGTAATTCACTAATTACGACATGCCGTGCTTTTGAGCGGGGAATCTGGAAACAGATTCCCCGTTTTTTTTGACCTTGGGTAACCAGACCTAAACATTGTATAGTATCTTTACGTTCAACCTCGGAGACTTCAAACTCCCTCGCCCTTGAGGGCTTTGTTCCGAAGAAGGACGAAGGGTTGGGGTGAGGGTGAAGGCGTATTGGGTTGTGAAAGAATATAGAATGCGCCCTCTTTCCCAGAGAGAGCCGATTGAACGTGCTTGAATATTTTCTTTGTACACATTTGCACAGAATGGAATAGATTATGAGCGATCATCTCTCTCCAGTCCCTCCGTCTGCTTTTGATAAACGGAAAACAGCTTCGGGACAAATCCAAGGACTTTCGGAGCTATCGTCACTTGAATTGATTGATCAATGCTTGGCCTCTTTGCCTGAAGGGGATGAGCGGATTGCGTTGTTGTATCAACTGCGACATCGTGTGATTGAATTGACGACATCCACACAACAGCATGAAGCCGAACGAACCAAAATGCAGGCGGTGATTGAAAAGTTAACAGCTCCGGCCAATCGAATTGGGACGTTAGTTGAGCTTCCTGAGACAGGGGTTGCCAGGATTATGGTGGGGGGGGCGGAGTATTTCGCTAACCTGGATCCTCGGCTCGAAGGAGAGGTTCCAAAAGTGGGGCATCAAATTCTTGTGAATGAAGCATATGTGGTTATTCGTTCTCTGGGGTATGATGGAAGTGGGCCGGTTGTCAAAATTCGAGAAGTTTTATCAGATGGACGGCTGCGCATTGATCAAGATGCAGGTCGCCAAGGCCTTCTCATTCAACGAGCCGATGAGCTTGCTGCGATGACGTTAAAAGTAGGGGACGAAGTTCGCCTTGATCCTACGCACCGGTTAGCGCTTGAACGAGTCGAATCTTCTGAAGCAAAGCACCATCTGTTGGCTGAGCTGCCGAGTATTACATGGGAACAAATTGGTGGGCAGAAAGAAGCCATTGACGCCATTCGTCGTTCCATTGAATATCCGCTTCTTCATGAACCCGTCTTTCAACAATATCAATTTCAGCAACCGAAAGGTTTTTTGTTGTATGGCCCTCCCGGTTGTGGGAAAACATTAATCGGTCAGGCCACGGCGGCAAGTTTAGGTCATCTGTTAGCAGGCCAAGAGACGGTGGCGACATCCAAGGTACCCGAACAAGAGGTTCATGTCCCTTCTGCTCTTCCCCCAATCGATGGCGGAATATTTCTCCA
>QIDY01000396.1 GCA_003228495.1 Nitrospirota bacterium | reverse complement strand
ATCCAGCATGCCTTTCCAGAACATCAAATTCTAAGTGAAGAACAAGGGCTGCAAGACATTCCGGCTCATGCCACCAAATGGATCATTGATCCGCTGGACGGCACTACCAACTTCGCCCACGGCTTCCCCATGTACAACATCTCCATTGGAGTGGAACATGAAGACACGTGTATCCTGGGCGTCGTCTACGATCCAACAAGAGACGAACTATTTCTTGGGCAACAAGGTCTCGGAGCCACTCTCAACGATACACCGATTCACGTATCAGTCACTCCGAAACTCAGCGAAGCGTTGTTGGTCACGGGCTTTGCCTATGACGTCCATACCGCTACAGACAACAATCTCAAAGAACTATGTGCCTTTACTTTGCGTGCGCGCGGTATGCGGCGCACCGGCACGGCTGCCATTGATCTCTGCTATATCGCTTGTGGCCGATTTGACGGATTCTGGGAATTGCAACTCAATCCGTGGGATACCGCCGCAGGCAAAGTCATCGTGGAAGAAGCCGGAGGGAAGATCACAAATTACGTAGGCGAACCCTACTCTATTTATGGCAACACCCTCCTTGCCACCAACGGCCTCATCCACCAAGAAATGCAAGAGGTTCTACACAATCAACGAAAGATTTAGTACGAAACACGAACCAATTTATGGGACACTGATAATTTAATAATTTAACGCCCAAGGAGAGGGGACCAGCATAGAGTACGGCCTAGTCCCGACAAGAACAACTCCACATCCTAGGCAGCTGCTACCTGTGATAGACGGAAACCTGAGCCAGCAGCGCATCTTCAAAGTGACGGACGATCAAGAAGACCTGTTAGCACGTTGACCATCGGCCTCCACGTAACTCACAGTCAATGTCCGTCCTAATTGTATTAATGAAAGATGTGACCCCAGATTCAGATTTGAGTAAAAATTTCAAATTCAAGGAGGTAGACCTCATACGTCTTCGGAAGATTGGGGAAGTACCTCTCGAAGAGTTCGTCCTAAATCCCGCATTAACAATGGCTTAAACAGAAAGGCTCGAATTCCCATTGCTTTCGCATTTTCTGGAGAAATGACATGGCTAAACCCAGTACACAAAATAATAGGTACCTCCGGTCGAAGTTGCAACAACTTACGTGCAAGAACATCACCGGTTAAATTGGGCATTGTTTGATCAGTAATGACGACATCATAATGATGGGGGTCGGCTCGGAAAATCTCTAACGCTTCCACACTGCTTGTGCAGACCCTCACATCATAGCCTAATCGTTCAAGGGCCTCCTGTCCCAGCCGCGCTAGGGGCTCTTCATCCTCAACCAAAAGAATGTTACCCCGTCCCATGATAAACTCTTGGGTCAGTTCCTGGAAATCCTCCCCAGACTTTCCCGCTTTCATCGCTGGGAAATACAGGGTAAATGTGGTCCCCTTACCGGAATCACTGTCGACCGTGATAACTCCTCCATGGCTCAAGACAATGCCATGAACAACAGCTAAACCCATTCCGGTGCCCACGCCAATCTCTTTGGTGGTAAAAAATGGATCAAAGATTCGTGGAATAATCTCGGAAGGTATACCCTTCCCTGAGTCTCGAACAGTGAGACACACATAGCTCCCCTTTTCCAGGGCTGGATATAACGCCATTCCCTGATTTCCAACCTCGATACACTCCAACCCTAACTCAAGGAGACCCCCACTACCTCGCATGGCATATTCTGCATTAGTACAGAGATTCACGATTACCTGGTGTAATTGAATCTGATCTCCAACAATGATCGTATCGGCCTCCGTAAAATGTTGAACAATATCGATTGTCGCTGGGAACGAGGCCCGAAGGAACCGGAGGACTTCTTTGACCAGAAGTTTTAGGTTAAAGAGTTCACGTATTTGCTCGTTTTCTCGGCTGAAGGTCAAAATTTGTTGCACCAATTCCCTCGCACGTCTTCCAGCTATTAAGACCTCATTCAAATTCTTTTCAGGATTTTCTGATTTACTCATATTAATCTTAGCGAGTTCGACAAAACCCATGATCGCCATGAGAATATTATTAAAATCATGGGCAATCCCTCCGGCCAACGTCCCAATGGCTTCCATTTTTTGTCCTTGCCGAATCTGGGCTTCTAATTGCTTCACATCCGTTAAATCGGTGTTGGTCCCAAACCACTTCTTCACCTGACCATCTGGGCCAAAAATAGGGAGGGCCCGACTGAGATGCCACCGATAGATTCCATCTTTCCGCCGCAAGCGAAATTCAATTTCATACGGTTGAAGAGTGCTTCGGGCTGTTGCCCAATGCTCTAGACATGCAGGCAAATCATCTGGATGAAGGACTTCTTGCCATTCTTGACCAATCAGTTTCTCACGAGGCCGATCGAAATACTCCATCACACGTTGATTGACATAGTCGAGAGAACCGTCAGGGTTTGCCGTCCAGACTTGTTGTGGAATCGCCTCACTCAGAAGTCTGAAACGTTCCTCACTTTCTCGAAGAGCGACCTCTGCCTGTTTTCGATAGGTAATATCCTCAACCATCGCAATATGCTGCCGAAGATCTGTGGCTTTCAACCACAACGGTACGCAAGTCAAATGGACCCAAATGACTTGACCATTTTTTTGAAGGTATCGTTTTTCCATTTGAAAGCTACTGACTCGGCCAGCCAGGAGTTGCTGCATATGATCCAAGTCAGCTTGAAGATCATCCGGATGAGTAATGTCTTGGAAGGTTAGATCGAGCATTTCCTCTTGCGAGTACCCAGCAATATCGCAATATTTCTGATTGATTTGAGTGAATCGCCCACTGAGTGAATCCAAGGTGGCAATGCCAGTAGGCGCTTGTTCGTAGATGGCCCGAAATTTTCTCTCGCCTTTCCGAATAAGTCCCTCGGCCTGTTTCCGTTCCGTGATATCATGGGTGACCGCTAAATGTTCCACCTCTTTCGTGAGAGGATTCCTAAAGGGCACGGCATACGTTTCCATCCACCGCCGGCCTCCTTTGAGGCCCTGGCCCTCAAATTGAAGAGTCTGGGCTTTTCCCCTAATCACCTCTTGATGCATGTGCTCGAACGCACTCCGATATTCGGGTGTCACGAGATCAAACACGGAAAGCCCCAGCCCAGCACTTTCTTTTTCGGCTTCAATAAGTTTCAAACCCGCGGAGTTCATGTGTAACAGCGTCCCATCGGCAGCTATCCGTTTTACACAACCAGGCCCGGTTTCATATATGAGATTCAACAGTAATTGTCTTTCGTCCCGTTCCAATTCCCCGTGTTTCCGTTCGGTGATGTCTTCGGATATACCCAGGAGATATTGAGGGTTCCCCTCTTCGTCCAAGAGAGGAATTTTTTTGGTATGGAGAATTCGTGTTCCCTGAAATTTGGTGTGAATAATCTCCTCGGGAATATCCACAAGTTTTTTGTTTGCCAATACTTCATAATCTTTCCTGGTAAAGAAGTTTGCCTCCTCTTGAGAGAAAAAATCATAGTCCGTTTTCCCGATCAAGGTTTCGCGTGAATAGCCAAGGAGATCCTCTCCGGCTTTGTTGAAGTGGAGAAACTGAAGACCTTTGGCTTTTTTGACGAAAACCATATGTGGAAGGTTCTCTAAAATGGAAGTTAAAAAGGTTTGGCTCGCTCGCAACTTTTTCTCATCCTGTTTTTTGGTGGTGATGTCTTGAACCGTCCCTACAATCCGTGGAGAGCGCCCTTCCTGATTTTTGACAACCTGGCCTTTACACTCACACCAGCGGATCTCTCCCGTCGGCCACACAATCCGATGATCAACCTCGTAGAGGACATCTTCTTTCAGCGCTTTCCGAAATTTTTCCGCTACCATTGCCCGATCATCCGGATGAATACATTGCATGTAGGCGTCGTAGGTATCCTCTAACGTACCCTGAGCCAACCCAAAGAGATCGGCCACTTCATCCGACCACACGATCTGGTTCGTGTCCGTATCCCAATCCCAAATACCCATTTTGCCCGCCTTAAGGGCTAACCGTAGTCGCTGCTCACTTTGGGAAAGAAGAGTTTGAGCCTGCTGGCTTTCTAGCTGACGCGTGGTTTCACTTGAGTGTAGCTCCCGTTCAGTCTGATCAACTTTCAGACTCAAATCCTTGATGCCTATGACCTTTTGGACAATCGCGGTTAACTCTTCCCGGACATAGGGTTTAGTAAAATGGGCAAAGGCATGGTGCTGCAAGGTGGAAATTTTTTCTTTTTGATCCCCATGGGCCGTCAAAATAATAACGGGAAGTGTCGCATCCACTTCATGAAGACGTTGAAGGACAGTGAGTCCATCAAGATCTGGTAGCCCTAAATCAAGGATAACGGCACTATAGGGATGGGAAGGGTGAATGTGATTCAGGGCATCTGTGCCCGTCTCCACGGCGTCCACTCGATACCCCTCACCAGCAAACAAATCCTGGAGGGCCAAACAAATGTCCATCTCATCGTCAACGATGAGAATCGCGTGCTGCTTAGCGGATGGAGACTCCATAGATTGGATGACCCTTTTTTTTGAAGGCTGCATCATACACGTAACTGCTCAGGTTTTCTAGACTCTAACTCTTCATGGAACAGAAGAAACATCTTTGGGAATTGCCCTCGAAAGAGAAAGAATAAGATATCCCGAGGGACTTCCAGCAGGTACAATAATTAGAAAATGTAGGCGTAACCTCCGAATAAGATTCTTTGTAGTCACTGGCTAAAACCTTGCCCTCGAGCCCTAATTTTCGGTCCGAAATTTGGGAGACGATATACGGAAGGGCTTAAAGTCCATGCCATTTGAAGACCACAGCAATGCCTGGAAATTCTTGCCACCAAATTGAACGACTCGACGGTCAAAATGTGTATCCTGACAGATAAAGGCATGGGCAAACCTATCGAACCTTTTTCCGTCTTCGCAGGGTGTATCATGCCGAACGATCCCTATCTGTTAGCTGGTGCAAATTCAACAATGAATGGGAATTAGTCTCATGTCACAAATCATCAATCACCTAAGATTTTCCGTGGCTTTTGGTATGATATGCCTGACTTTGTGCTCAGGTTGCGCTGCCACCCGGGAAACGGGAAGCCGGATCACCCCATCCGATACGGCGTGGATTGAATCAGGCCAAACCACTCGATTGGACATTGTCACAGAGTTCGGGACGCCTTACATGGAGTATCCAGAGACTCTTCCTGATAAGAAGGTGGGAAGGAAGGCCCTCTACTATCACATGGTTATCATGACTAACCGTCCTATGAAAATCAGGAGACAAGAATTATTTTGGGTCCGATATGATCCGGCGGGGGTGGTAGTGGATTTCGGAATAGAAGAAAGTTATACGGGACACTGATAATTTAATAACTTAGTGGCCAACGAGAAGCGTCTGGGGCAGAGTACGGACTATGCTCCAACAAAAACGACTACACATTGTGTATGGCTCGCCGCCACATGGATGTGCTAGGGTCTGAACGGCTGCGCATATTCAGGCGACGGACGATAAAGAATACCTGGTCGCACCGCTGGCCATCTGCCTTCACGCAACTCACAGCCAATGCCTATCCTGATTGTATTAAAACATGTGACCAAAAATTCCTCGTAGAACTTAACATTTTAAGGTATTAAATTATCAGTGTCCCGTCTTTTGCCATAACATGCTCGCCCGATTTGGGAATCTGCCTTTCATAATTCCAGGGTACCCACGCATTTGGTAAGGCGCCCGAGACCTCATGCTAAGCCGGTTCGGCGAGAAAACGTTGGATGATTTGTTCGGTTTGCTCGTATCCACCTTCACCAATTCGAGTGTATTGGATGGTTCCTTTTTTATCAATGACATATAACGTCGGCCAATAACGATTTTTATATCTCTGCCAGTTCCGAAACTCATTATCGATAGGAACGGCGTAGGGAATATTATTCTCCCGTACATAGGTTTTAACTTGCTCCACTTCTTTTTCGTAACTGAACTCTGGCGAATGGACCGCAATCACGACTAATCCCTTCTTCGCATATTTCTGGTGCCATTTTTTGATATACGGTTCAATGTTTCGACAATTCCAACAGCCAAATGTCCAAAATTCCACTATCACCACTTTGCCTCGAAGATTTCCCAGCTTAAGCGGCTCCGAGTTAATCCACGTCGAACTGATAATTTCAGGTGCCGTGGTCCCTTTCGCAAAACTTAGGGAAGAAAAATACAACACGGCACTGAACATTCCCAAAATTGCCAAGCTTGCCATAGCTTTCATTGGTCGCTTTTCCATCCTAAAACCTCCTTTTTGAGTTTCTAGGCTCCCTTTTGAAAGCCATAAACTCTACAACGTCACCCTCAGCTTTTGATTGGTCTTTCTTTTCATCCATCTGTTACACAACCCCGCTCATAACAATACTCACTAGATGGGCAAAGGGATCAGCCGCAGTAAACTCTTTGCGTAGGAGACAAAAATGGTTCCTGACACCTTTTTATGATCATGTTTGGTAAACAATTTACAGCGAAGGGGTTACCTTGGGATCGTTGATTTCCGAGACTTTTTGCTGAGATTCTGCCTGATAAAGGGCTTCCCATGCTTTCAAATTCTTCCGCGTCTCTTGCACATATCCACTATGCTGAACACCAAAAGTTAAGATTCGACCTATTATTCGGCCAATGAGTTTCATGGGGCGATCCACGTCTATCAGTAAGACGACTCGTTCTTGATTGGTCTTATTCCAGACTTCATGATCATTGGTATCGTCGAAGACAAAGCAACGTCCTTCTTCCCATTGGCAGATCTGATCACCGACTCGCATCACGCACTGATCACGCTGGTCAGGAATAATTAATCCCAAGTGGCAACGGATGAGACCCTTGCTTATGCCCCGATGATGGGGAACATGATAATTCGGCCCGAGTATTGAGAAAAACGCCGTTCGAAGATTCGTGATTTTTCTGAGGACTTTCATTGTCTCCGGACATCGCTTCCAACTTTGTTCGGCCTCATACCCAAACCCTATAAGAAAAAACGTCCTCCAATTTTTTCCTTTCGAAATTTTTTGTTCATAAGGAGACACGTCATGAATAAAAGGAATGGACTCTCTCAGGGTCAGAAGACCCTGCAATTCTCGATGTATGACATCAAAGTTTTTTTCGAGTTCCATCGCCCAGGGGAATTGAGTCGCATCGAAAACAGCAGGATCTCCAACTAGGGACTGCTTTCCTAAAAACGAAAATAGTGCTCGAAGGATTCGCTTTCCTCGTTTGACAAACCATTTGCGCCCGTGGGCCCTGAATTCCTGGAGATGAGTTATTTTCACTTTATTCCCGTTTTAGACTTAATGCATTGTTGACCGCAGCTTTGATTCAGGGAATTGGATTGCGAGGTTAGCAATCTTTCAACGGGGGAGATGAGGAAGTCTCGATTCATGATTAAGGCTCACCTTATCCAAACCGGCCTCCCAATAACACCATTCGTAATGGTGCCTAAAATATTTTATAAAGTCAAAAAAACAACTCAGGTTTGCCCCCTTTAACATTACCCCATATCGTTGAAGTCGTGTTGGGGATTGCGTTCGCGAGCGAAGTTTTTTGACCAGGCGCTGCGAAACAGGACGACGGCTCGATCCTTGCTGTCTTTGACCACTAGGGCATCGGAGGGCGGTTTAAAGGTATCGACATCTCCCACCAGCCATGCGCTGGATTCATACGGCAACGTATCGACGATGGTCTTGACGCGATATTCATTTTTTAGACGAAACTCCAACACATCGAATTGAAGTCGCCCCACCGCTGCTACATAGAATTCCAAGCCATCCAGACTTCGCATGATTTGAATGGTGCCTTCTTTCGCAAGTTGTTCAATCCCTTTATCAAAGGATTTTCGCATCGTCGTATCGGTAGGGCGAACACGCGCAAAGACTTCCGGCTGAAATTGAGGAAGTGGCTTGAAATTAAAACCATCAGTCAAGGAAATGGTATCGCCGATTTGAAATCCCCCGGTATTGATAATGCCAATCACATCTCCGGGATAGGCCACATCGACGGTATTCCGCTCCTTGGCGACCATGCTGTGGGGGCGTGAAAGCCTGACGTCGCTTTTCGTTCGATGATGCTTGACCACCATATCCCGATCAAACTTCCCCGAACACACGC
>QIDY01000252.1 GCA_003228495.1 Nitrospirota bacterium | reverse complement strand
AGTTTTCCAACTCGGTCCTGAGCCTCCTGAAGACTCATCCTGGCTCCTGATTTTCGAAGCGCATTCACCGGCATGACACCACTCCTTGAAAAATCACCGCTGGTTTTGCTACCCAATCACCTAGGTCGTATCCGCTGAAAACCATGTCTGGCAAAGCCTGAATGAATGAGACAGTAAACCAGCGACAGAGTATCTACCTGCCCAAGAATCCGATTGTCAATTGATCTTTTGGTAATGTTGTTTCTATTAAGTAAGAAACGTGCCCTCTGTTCTTTGCGTATAAGGGAAGTTTTTGGACCCCACAAGTAACGTCACACTTAAATTTCTCTTGATCGTTCAACTGCCACACTTCCTAAGGCAGGCGAGGAGTCTCTATGTAGAATTCATATTTCAATTGCCGTTTTTGAACAATGATTCCCTCAGCAATCAACGGGAAGTAGCAAGTTGAATTGTCTACGGAACTTGCTAGTGTCTATAATCAATAAAGTTTAAGGAGGTCAATCGCATTTCGCTAACGGGAAAGATTGAGAATCTCTATGCCCTTCTTGCATTAGGAGGGGAATGCCTTGTTGTATTTTTGGACTTTACTTTTTTGAAGGAGGATCACATATGAGCTTGGCAGATAACACCTGTGTGCCATGTCGGGGAGGGGTTCCCTCATTAAAAACTGAGAAAATTCAAGAATTGTTAGGTCAATTGGAATCGGAGTGGACACTCAACGACCAAGGCCATATCGAGCGGACTTATGAGTTTCCTAACTTTGCCGACGCCTTAGCCTTTACCAATCGAGTGGGAAATGTAGCTGAAATTGAAGGGCATCATCCCGATCTCTACTTGGCCTGGGGAAAATGCAAGGTTGAAATTTGGACACATAAAATTCAGGGATTAACTGAAAGTGACTTTTTCTTAGCCGCCAAGGCCGACCGGGCCTTTGCCCTTCCTCCCCTGAATCCATAACAACTTATGGCAACCAGCCCCACCCTTATCCAGCCGGTCTCTTTCGGAGCGAAACAGGTTGATCCTGCCACTCCTGAACCTACTGCCGATTTCCGTTCGTTGGGAACCAGAGTCGCGTTGGTTACCATGCCATTTTCTTATTCAAAATTTCCGTCTATTCAATTGGGTACACTATCGGCGCTCTTAAAATCCCAAGGCATTGGCACGAAAACCTATCACTTCAACTTGCAGTTCGCTCATAAAATTGGCGTGCCTCTCTATGAGATTCTGTGCGAGAAGCGCGGACTGTTTGGTGAATGGCTGTTTTCGGCCCTCCTCTTTCGGGACAATCCGAAACATGCCCAATACCCGCAGGTATTCAAACCCGTCTTTGAAGATACGGCCAGAGAAGCCGGCTGTTCGATTGGCCATTTGGAAGAGATGGCTCGAACAATTGCCCCGCAATTTTTAACGTGGGCGCTAACTTCGGTGGAATGGGATCAATACGATGTCGTGGGCTTTACATCGACTTTTGACCAAAACGTCGCCAGTTTATCATTAGCCAAATTGATCAAGGATGTGTATCCGGATATTCGAATTGTCTTTGGTGGGGCCAATTTTGACGGCGAGATGGGCCTCGAACAGTTTCGGGCGTTTTCCTGGATTGACTACGTGGTTGTCGGAGAGGGCGAAGACACGTTTCCTCCATTGGTACAACGTATTTTGCTCAAACAGGAAACTGATATCCCCCATGGTATTGCTCATCGAAGAAACGGTGAGATTTGCTTCATTCCAAATGAACATTTGGTAACGAAATTCGATCAGGCTCCTCCGCCTGATTATGACGACTACTTTGCTGAATTGGATGCCTTAGACCGTCAAGGGTCCACCGGTCTCAATCGCATTTTATTATATGAAGGATCGCGAGGTTGTTGGTGGGGCGAGAAACATCATTGCACCTTTTGCGGCCTGAATGCTCAGGCCATGGATTTTCGGGCCAAGTCTCCCGCGCAGGTTGCTACAGAGTTGGAGTATCTTTCAAGCCGTTACGACACCAGTCGATTCCGATTGGTCGATAATATTATCGATATGAAATATGTGGACAGCTTGTTTGGACAATTGGCCCAACAACACGTGGACCTTGATGTGTTCATGGAGACCAAGAGCAATCTCAATAAACGCCAAATTCAAACCTTGGCCCGTGGCGGGGTTAAATGCATGCAGCCTGGGATCGAAAGTCTCAGCCAAGCCCAACTCAAGGAAATGGATAAGGGCGTCAGCCCTTTACAAAATATTCAATGTTTAAAATGGAGCCAATATTACCATATCGATTTGTCCTGGAATATTTTGTTAGGTTTTCCTCAGGAGACGAATGCCGATTACCAAAGGCAAATGGAGATCATTCCTTCATTACTGCATCTCCAGCCGCCCGAATCCACCTCCAAATTATGGCTGGAACGATTCAGCCCTTATTATAAATGGCCGGAGCGATATGGGATTCGTCTTACCGGGCCTGGGCTGGCCTATGGATATGTGTACGATGAAGGGAAAGTGGATTTGACTAAAATCGCGTACGACTTTGAGTATGATATCGATTGGAAAGTGGATCCTCGTGTCTATGACGATTTTGTCCGACTCGTTCGAGAGTGGAAAGAACGGTATCATTCTCCCAACCGCCCCTTCCTCTTTTTTTCAAAGGCCCTGAGCTATATCACGGTGTATGATGGTCGAGGGGCCAATCCAACCAGTGAACGATTTGACCAACCGTATGCTTTTATCTTGGAATTTTGCAGCGACCAAACAAAATCCTTTGAGCAAATTCGGAAAGGTCTCCAAGATCAATCCCATACCGGATCGGATAAAGAGATTCAACCGCTCGCCGATCTCTTAACCAGCCTTCAGCAGAAACGCTTGCTTTATGAGGAAGGGGGACGGTATTTCACTCTTGCCCTACCCGTGAATCCACACCGTTAAACACGCAAGTGGCATTTACCGAGAAAACTCTCCCCCATCCCCTTTTGATTCCAAAACTTCCTCTGATAATGTTAGAAGGGTGTTTCCCCCTACCTTATCTCGAGAAAAACCCGAAATTTTCCTCAGCGTCGATTGACAACTTAAGGGTCGATGGGTAGCCTATCAAGATATCCTAAGGATCTACCGAAAAGTCTTAGAATATGCCCCATGTCGGAAGAACCTCACACAATTCTTCTATCAATCCTTTACTTCGGATGACCATGCTACTTTCTCGAACTTTTTTGCTAGGGAGCATCGTCATATTCATAAGCACATTCGCCCCCTTATTGGGCTGGACAGAAGTCCCTCCTGTTCCTCCAACACTTCCTTCGGAATCCCTGACCTTTAATTATTCCTTGGCTATTCGTGGTGATCACCAAAGAATCTCATCCGACAGCCAAAAGGCTTCATCTTGGCCTGAAGGAACAACCCATCACCTGAATCCTTTTCCCCAAATGCTGAAAACGCAATCATCCAGCTCTGTGCAGGAATATCTACAGAAAGGACAACAATCAAGTTCCTCTCCTTTCATCATCGCCGAAGATGTCCCTTCATATATTATTCACGAACCAGTCTTGCGCTATCAGGATACAGACCCTGAAGAAGTGATCAACTCAACTTCTCCCGCTTCTGATGAACAGCCTATTAGGGACCAAGAGCTCACAGATTCTCAATACACCACAGCCCAATCCAAGGTCGATCACACGCCACGGGGCATGGTTCAGCGAGATCGCTTGCCCGCATATTCCCGTTTTGATTGGCCCCTCATTCCCGAAGTCGATAGTGCGTTCTTCACAAAAGATATCCCATTTTTTTCCCCGAAGACCCAATTACAACCCATCCCGATCACTCTGTCGAAGTTAGAGCCGAACATCACGCGTTATGCACGAGTTTTTGATCGGACTTGGGAACCCAAAAAAGATGGACCATCTTCAGACTATGGCAATATCCCATTGGTGCTCAATCCGGCAGTTGCGAAAAATTTGAAATATTTTCAAGAAGGCATTCATGATCGCTTTCAGACCTATTTAGACCGTTTCCATCACTATAGAGAGGTTGTGGAGCCCATCTTTCGGGAATTTGGGCTTCCCACTGAACTCATGTATCTGTCGCTTGTCGAATCTGGTTTCAATCCGCGAGCCTATTCCCGAGCAAGGGCGTCAGGACCGTGGCAATTCATGAAAGCCACAGGCCGCATGTACAAGCTCAATGTCAACTGGTACGTGGATGAACGGCGGGATCCGATTAAATCCACCGTCGCAGCCGCTCATCATCTTCGAGACCTCTATGACCGCTTTGGCTCGTGGCCTCTTGCCTTAGCGTCCTATAATGCCGGCAGCGGAAAAATTTCGCGCGCAATCAGAAAGACCAAGACTCGGGATTTTTGGAAGATTCGCCGTACCTGGTACATTCGCCGGGAGACCAAAGAATATGTCCCGCGCTTCATTGCCGCTACACTTATTGCAAAAAATCCAACGGCCTACGGGTTTCAAGCGCCTAAGGGCAATCCGCACGAATTTGAAGAAGTCTTAATTGCTAAACGCGTTCAACTTTCAGCCATTACGAAACAAACCGGCATTTCGCTTGAAGAACTCAAGCGGTTGAATCCAGAACTCCGTCGAAATATTGTTCCCAGTTCCAAAGGTCCTGGATATCATCTCAAAGTGCCGGTGGGAATGGCCTCATTAGTCGCCGCACACCATGCCACGCTTCCAGTCTGGACCCAACCGCCACCACCTCCCACTCAATGGTATCGCGTACGCAGAGGAGACAGCTTGTCCGTCGTGGCAAGGCGATTTGGGATGAAAGTACGCCAACTCAAGAACATGAACAATCTATCAAGCAATCTGATTCGGGTAGGTGCGAAGTTACGGGTGCGTACTGGAGTTGACGATGAGATTGATCGCACTGCCACATGGTACCGAGTACGATATGGAGATTCGTTGGGTAGAATTGCTAATCGATTTAGAACTTCAGTCAGGAAACTCAAAAGACTCAACAGTCTTTCGACTCATTTGATCTATCCGGGAGACCGGTTACGCGTGAGAGGAACACCCACCCCTCAAAAATCTCTGACTGGGGAATCTAAATGGTATCGTGTCCAGCGGGGGGATAGCTTGTGGACTATTGCTAGGCAGTTTAGAGTAAGTGTGCGGGATTTACGGACATTGAATAACTTGTCCTCCAGCATTATTCGAGCTGGACATATGCTGATGGTCAGCCAATAATCTTCGGCAACATTCTTTTCATTAGCTTTCTTTTTCCTACTCTTTCTTTTCTCCTTCTCGGTTTTGATTCTCTTGCGTCTCTGATATCTCTTGGGCTGTTTCGGAATCTGTGTTTGTTTCAGCTTCTTCAGACTCCTGAGCTTCTTCTGGAGCCAAGACCTTCACACGAAGATTGGCTTCGGTCGAGAAGGGAGAAAGGGGAAATTCCTGTATGAGTTGTTTATAGCGCTGGACGGCATCATCTGTTTTTTCTTCAGACTCCGCTAATTTGGCCAATTCAAAAAGCACTTGATCTTTATTGAGTGCATGAGTATTTTCTATGACTGCACTAAAGGCACTCACAGCCGCTTCTCGATTCTCATTGAGTAAATAAGCAAATCCCAACCTTTGCTGAACCAATCCCACCAAAATGTGGTCTTGGGCATGCCCTTGAAGGAACGATTTGTACGCCTCAATCGCACTTTCATATTTTTTCTCTTCCATCAAACTATTCCCCAGTAAAAAGGAAGAAACCTTTGCGCTGAGCGTTCCAGGATATTGTTCAAGAATATCCTGGAACATTCCTGATGCCTGTTGGATATTGCTCTTTCCTCTCTCAACATCATCGAGGGGACGGTCCAAATAAATCCGTTGGGCTTGGCCTTGTAATTCCCAGGCCTCTTCCTGCTCCTGTTTGGAGAGCCAATTGAACATGACAAGCCCGCCAATTAAGACCAGGACCAACAGAATGCCGCCCCAAACCAACCCACGGTGTTCCTCCACAAAAAACAAAAACTGTTCCTTGCTGGATATTGTCACTCCCGATTCAATCGCCGCCGATTTATTGGAATTGTCTTTAATTTTATATCCCATCGTCTGTACTTCCTCTCAACATTTTAAAAGACTGCAGATGATTTTTTTCAGTCATACCCCACATGAGATATGGTGCCTTATACCCACGTCTCTAGGTCATGTCAAACGGTATTCCACATTGATTGCATCGAGTTGACAAGGTCTAACTCCCTGTTATAATGAGGAAATTGCTGATTTTCTTAGGTTTTTTAGGCGGATAGCTCAGTTGGCAGAGCACTGCCTTTACACGGCAGATGTCGCAGGTTCGATCCCTGTTCCGCCTACCAAATATTGTTTGGCATTAGGTCGGCCCAATCTGATATATTGATCAGCCTACACCAAAATCAACTTCCCCTGAGGAAGACCTTCTGTGGGCTGTTTGCCCAGAACCAGATTATTACGGGGCCGTCGTTCAGCCAGGTTAGGACGCCAGATTGTCAATCTGGAAGTCGCGGGTTCAAATCCCGTCGGCCCCGCCAGCCATCTCACGTTGTTCTGTTCAGTATTCACCATCCCCCGTGTTACTTCCGATTAGTCTAATGGAGGTTTAAAATACGCTATGCCCTTTGCCAATCCTTCTGAGCTTTTAGGATCTCTTGGTTTATTGTCCATCGTTATTTTGATGATTCTGTCGGTCTTTTCAGTGCTATCCTGGGGAATCATCGTGAATAAGTTTCGACGGTTTCGACAAATTAACCAAGAAGAAACACAGTTCCTGCAAATGTACGAAATAAACCCGGTGGATCAGCTAGCCCTAAGAACCAAGGCCCAAACCTTTCCGCTCAGTCCCAGTTCAGCTATCTATCTTGGAGTGACGGACCGGTTACCATCATGCTCCTATCTATTCAGGTCCGACGAGGAAATAGAGACCCAAGGAACCACCCCGCCACCCAACCGCCAATACTTAGAAAAAGTTGCGCAGCACATCATCCAAAACCAGATTAACCATCAAGAGGCATATCTTCCTTTTTTAGCAACCACAGGAAATTTAACACCATTCATTGGTCTCTTGGGAACCGTTTTAGGGATTATCAACGCTTTTGGAGAAATCGGCGTGCAAGGGTCCGCCAGTATTGCTGCCGTCGCGCCTGGAGTATCTGAGGCTCTGGTCGCAACAGCGGCTGGGCTCTTTGCTGCCATCCCTGCTGTCATGGCCTATAACTTCTTTCTTTCCAGAATCCGGAAAATGGCCTTTCGTGTTGAAGCCTTTACGATTGAATTTCTTAATACACTTGAGGAATCTGAAAAAGCCTTTGAAGTGGAAGTTGCCCGATGACGACTAACTCCTCTCCTCGACAATTTCTTGCAGAGATCAATGTCATTCCCCTCGTTGATGTGGTCCTCGTCTTGCTTGTAATTTTCATGGTTACCGCCCCAATGTTGCATCGGGGGTTAGATATCAATTTGCCGACCTCGGCTGCCAACAATATTAAGGCAGAGGAACGGTTGATCGTCACCATTCAAAAAGACCACGGTTTGTCTTTGGGCAACGACCCCATTAGCCTGGTAGACCTGAGGTCCAGATTACAGGAAGCCAAAGCCGCCAATCCTTTCATTTCAGTCTATTTACGTGCCGACCAGACCGTGCCCTATGGAACCGTGGTACAGATCATGGATGAAGTGAAAGGGGCCAAAATCGAACGTCTTGGAATGGTCACCGGACCGAGAATTGAAACCATCGAAGCAGACAACATCGAAGCTTCACCCTAAATTTCCGTTTCATGGAATATGCAGCATCCCCAAGCCTTATTACTCTTGGGCTCACGGTTGACCCCTCTGCAGAAGGATCATCAATCCGGTGGGGCCTGGTTGTCTCATGCGCACTTCATGCCCTCGTCATCGTGATGGCCATGTTTGTGAGGTTTCAATCAGATAGCGAGCAGCCTTTTCGAGCCATCGAAGTGGCGCTGATTTCTTTGCCAGCCATGTCAATGGCCGCGTCAAACCCAAAACCTGTTTCCGCTCCCACGAAAAAATCTGCAGTAGCACAACCACCCCAAAAAATCGCACCGCCGCCGCCAACTGCGCCACCAGTGGAAGACACTCTTCCTCCGTTACCAACTGAATCGGCTTTGGAACGATTATCTGAATCATTGGGTGGGGCAATTAA
>QIDY01000116.1 GCA_003228495.1 Nitrospirota bacterium | reverse complement strand
CGAACTGGCCAGGGCATGAATATCCTCACGGTCCAAGGGAGTAATAAACGTTTTGTTCAGCTTAAGAATCAGGTCATGGGTCAGCCCATCCCCTTTATGTTCCAGATCCTTGATATGTTGGATTTGCTTTTCCGGTTCCTCAAAATTGTTCATCAAATTTTTGAGACATTGCCCCGCTTCCACCACATTTTCAGAGGCCTGTTCAAACAAATCAAAAAACCCTGTTTCTCGAGGCATAAAACTGAACATTGGGTGTCTCCTTAGACCAAAACTTTGAGAGGAAAATATTTATTCTTTTGAAATCCGTGAACACAGAGGGCATCCCCTCCAGGAATAGACCAGGATCAAACTAAACTAGCATGTGGTTGTATTTTGAAGTACCTGTTGAGTAAGCCTACCATCCAAAGGAAGCGAACCGACCTCTGCTTACCTGGGACATTCTCTCCCTTGTGATGAATGGCGATACAGGTAGGAGTATTCCATAAACGACCAGCCGATTTCTATAGGTTATTCGACATTGACAGAATTACCAGGAGCCTGTCCGAGATATGGGATCGGCACGAGGGAACGATGGTTTGAATCAGATTTATCGATCGTTTGATGCGGGTAGTGGGGATTATTTGAACGAAAAGGATCGGACAATCTGGCTAAATCCAGCGGCACCGCAGTAGATGGTCTTATCTCGGACTGGCTCCTATGCAGCATCTTTTGAGGTGATTGCCCGGGGACTCAATGTGATCCGGCAACGAAAGATTTTTTCAAAAAGTTTTTTCCTTCGCTCGGTTGTCCACAGCTCGAGTTCCGGATCATACCGAAACACCACTTGAAGCCGAAGGGATTTTCCCAAATCAACCTTAACCGCCTTCACAACGGAAAAATGGGTTCGATCTAACCCATCCGCAATCCGAAGAATCGCGCTCAGCCCCAACACCGTCTTTCGTTGTTCCACATTCAGCAGTTTAAAGCCTCGGTGGCCGGCTTTTGGCAAGCTTCGCCGATGATAGCGCGCGACATTCGCCATGATTCCGATTTCCTCAGACGAAAAACCCGGCAGGTCGGCATGGGTCATCAAATAATAGGTATGTTTATGATGTTGATTTTCCTGGATGTGATGTCCGATATCATGAAGCAGCGCCGCATACTCCAACCATTCCCGCTCGGTCTCGCCCATCTCATGAATCGGTTGCATTTGATCAAACAGGCTCATAGCCAATTTCGCCGTATGATGTGAATGCACGTTCGGATAGTGATAGCGACGAGCCAGCAACAAGACTTGCCGGCGACGCACACTAGGAATTTCCTGCTCGGCCTTTAAGCCTTCATGATGTTGTTGGATAAAATCATAGATCACGCCTTCTCGAAGCGCCTTATCGCTGATTCGAACCTGTTTCAAGCCAAGGCACTCCATCAACACCCGGAGCACCATGACGCCAGGATACAAGGTATCAACCCGTCGGGAGTCCAGACCTGGAATCATCAGTCGGCCTTCCGTGTCTTTGGTGCGCAGCAGTTGCTCCACGTCATTGATTTCCTTCAGGTCAATCATCGCCATATCAATTTGCGAGAGAGCCCGGCCCGTTCGAGCCAGATAAATAATCTCAGCTAAATTCCCCGCCATGCCGGAGGTAACAACCAAGCACCCTAGCGAGGAACCTTTCTTTTTGAGCAGCGCCTTTTTGAGGGCTTGACGAACAACCTGTTCCATTCGTTGAACTATTTTTTTATCAGGAGGATCCACCTGAAGATACTGATCCTTTAATCGAATTGCCCCTAGCTTGAGGCTTCTGACAAACTTTAACCGTTTCGAGGTACAGGCCATGAGTTCCACAGACCCTCCACCAATATCCACAATCATGGCCGGGGAATCTGAGAAATCCATACTGTGCCGGACGCCTAAATAAATGAGCCGGGCTTCCTCCTCTCCTGTAATCACTCGAACCCGAAGCCCCAGTTCTTTTCGAACCAGTTTGAGAAAGTCTCCGCCATTCTTGGCTTCTCGGACCGCACTGGTTGCCACAGGAATAATAGTGTTAAATCCTTTATTGTTTGCTAATAGAGCGAAACGTTTCAGGACTGCCAACCCTCGATCCATGGTCACTTGCGAGAGACGATGGGAGGTAAAGGTGCCGTCGCCAAGTCTGGCCATTTCCTTGATTCTATCCACAATTTTATAAGAAAAATTTCTCCCAATTTCCGCCAACACCATGTGGATGGAATTTGTACCAATATCAATGACGGCCAGGCGTTTCATGATCTCCCTTTCCCTGCAGCGCTAGGGAAAATACTCACAGCCCCCATCTTTCTTCTCTCTTGCTTCTCACCTTTTACTCCTCACTTCTCTTACTTTTGACCAGTTCGGAAAACGCCACAAGCCGACTTGTTCAACACTCTGTTACAAAGACAATTCACGGGCAAGATGCTCCACCACATCCGAATTACCAAATAGCGCATCAACTTTTCCCGGCACACATGACGGAGAAAGCAGGATCGTCCCTTTCGCTTCCTCCACTAATACTTGCGTGGCGAAAATGTCCCATGGATTTAAGGCCGGATCCATCATGGCACCTAACGAACCACTGAGAACCAATCCATGCCCGAAACAATCCGTATATCCACGCACATATCCAGACAGGTCTTGCAAACGATGATAATCCGACAAACGGTTGGCACTTGCAAACTGCGCGATATCCCCCACTCCAAGAATGGCTTCATCGAGTGAACCATTTCCCGATATATCCAATTGATTCCCCTGACACGTTGCACCCATCCCTTTGGCGGCCGCATAAGTCAGCCCCAGCATGGGAAGATGAATCACCCCCACGACAGGAATATTCTCTTGTGTATCCAACAACGCAATAATCGTCCCAAATAGGGGAATCCCGTGAATGAATGAGCGGGTCCCATCAATGGGGTCAACAATCCAACGTAAGCGAGTACCATCTCCTTGCAAACCTTCTTCTTCTCCCAAGATATCCAAGGGTCCTATTCCGGCCTTGGAAAGAAGATGGGTCCGAATGATGCTCTCCGCCTCTTGATCCGCCAAGGTGACCGGTGATCCATCCCCCTTATGTTGGACTTTAAGATGTTGACGGCCAAAATACGCTTTGATAGAAACGGCCGCCGCTCTACCTGCATCAACCGCTGTTTGCAGCAGCTGTTGTAGTTGTTCAGTCTTCATGGGACCCATCATTTGTAAGCCTCGTTATTCAGTATAATTTAGGCGGGCGTTCGGATTCTCTCAAGAGGACTCTTTAGAAAGAAGTCCTTAATATTATAAAGGCCCTGGACCATTGGAACTAGCTTTTTCTTCCCTTTCTTCATAAGGACAAGACAAACATCTCCCCCCAACAGAATCTCGACGCACAAGACAATCGTTTACCATCGAGTCTGCTATAATTAATATCGATGTGTACGCCCATTCACACCCTCAACAAAGACTAGCAGGAATTTTGTCACCATGTCTGAACCATCCCCATCTTCAGTCCTGAGTCAAAAAAAATTTGATACCACCCTCACCAACTTGGATGATCCAAAGCTGTATCTCAATCGAGAGTTGAGTTGGCTGGAGTTCAATAAACGCGTCCTGGAAGAGGCCGAAGATCCTAATCACCCACTGTTAGAGCGCATCAAATTCTTAGCTATTTTTTTTAACAATCTCGACGAATTCTTCATGATTCGGATTTCGGGCCTTCGTGAACAATTAACCAGCGGTGTGTTGGAGAAAGCTTCTTTGGATGGAACCAGCCCCTCCGAACAATTGGGCAAAATTCGTGAAGTGCTGTTGCTGAGCTTTGCTCGAATCTCGCGATGTTGGCAGGAAGAATTATTACCCAATCTGGCAGAAGCCGGCATCCATATTCTTCCGTATAAAAATGTGAAGCCCAAACAACGATCCTTACTGCGACGATACTTTCGCAAAGAAATCTTTCCAGCTCTCACACCGTTGGCATTTGATCCCAGCCACCCCTTTCCCCATATTTCCGATTTAACCGTCAATCTCGCCGTCGTCGCGAACGATCCGGAACGCGGGGAATGTTTTGCCCGCATCAAAGTCCCCGCACTTTTTCCCAGACTCGTCCGACTTCCTGATGAACAACAGGTCACTGATGATCAGCACTTAGGATTAGAAACCGGACAAGAGGCCGCAAATTTCGTATGGCTCGAAGACATTGTTTCCGACAATTTGGACCTATTGTTTCCAGGTGTCACCGTACAAGCCGCGTATTACTTCCGCATTACACGCGACGCCGACTTTGAGATCGAAGAAGATGAAGCCGGAGACCTGTTAGCCGCCATTGAAGAACAAATCGATCTGCGGCAGTACGGTTCCGTCGTACGCCTGGAACTTGCTCAACACACCCCGGACTTCATTAAAGATATTCTCGTCCGCAATCTCACCTTAGCCCCCTATCAGGTCTATACCTACGATTTTCGCCTTGGCATGTCGACCCTATTTGAGCTCACCCAGATTGACAAACCGAACTTAAAATATCCTCCGTATCACCCCGCCGCCCTCCTCGATGCTCCCTCCAAAGAATCCTTGTTTTCCATTATCAAACGAGAAGACGTGTTTCTCCATCATCCTTTTGATAGTTTTTCTCCGGTTGTGGACTTCATTCGACAAGCGGCCCTCGACCCCCAGGTCTTGGCGATCAAACAGACGCTGTACCGCGTCGGCGCAAACTCTCCAGTCGTCGCCGCGTTAATGGAAGCTCGACAAAACGGAAAACAAGTGGCAGTCCTCCTCGAACTCAAAGCTCGCTTTGATGAGGAGAATAATATTGAATGGGCGAGAAAATTAGAAGATGAAGGCGTACACGTGGTTTACGGAGTCCGAGGACTCAAAACCCATGCGAAAGTCTGCATGGTTGTGCGGCGTGAGCCAGAGGGTATCCGTCAGTACCTGCATCTCGGAACAGGGAATTACAATCCAACCACCAGCCGAATTTATACCGACTTTAGTTTATTTACGTGCGATCCGGTTATGGGAGAAGATGTGACCGATCTCTTTAACGCTCTCACAGGAATTTCCAAAAAAGACACCTACGCCAAATTGCTCGTGGCGCCTGGTGGAATCCGTAATCAACTGATCGCACGAATCAGCCGCGAAATCATCCGGCAGCAGGAAAAGGGCGACGGCTACCTGATCTTCAAAATAAATTCACTCGTTGACAAGGCCTGTATTCAAGCCCTATATCGCGCCTCTCAAGCAGGCGTGAACATTCATTTACTTGTACGAGGCATGTGCGGACTGCGCCCTGGAATGCCGGGGCTCAGCGAAACCATTACGGTTACCTCTCATGTCGGACGGTTCCTTGAACATTCCCGCTGTTTTTATTTCCATAATGGGGGAACCGATGAACTCTTCATCGGCAGCGCGGACTTAATGTCCAGAAATCTTGACCGACGGGTTGAAATCCTGTTCCCCATCGAGAACCCAAAGCTTCGGAAGTGTATTGTGGAAACCGTCTTGACGCCCTATCTCAAAGACAACGTACAAGGCCGCCGATTGGAATCGAATGGCACTTATACAAGAATGAAACCCGCACCTGACGACCCTCCCTTTCATGTCCAAGATTGGTTTGTCTCACAATTGAGAAGCAAAGAAATCAAACCCCAATCAGTCTAAGACAGAATATAGTGAGTTGCCGATCAAAACCCACCACACAACTTATCCTTCCTTGGCTATCAATGTCTCAAGATAGGGTTGCAGAGAAGGAGCCAATATCTTGGCGAGAAACGCGTGCCCTTTATTGTTTAAATGATAATCGTAGCGCCAAAACAGCTCGGCAGGCGTTTGCGTCATCTTTGCATACACATCTATGTATTTTATCGCCTTCTGCTTTAGCCACCCTGCCACTTGTTGACTCAATCTCTGATTTAAATGTAAGTCCTCAAGTGTCCACCCCAAGAGCACTCTGGCTTTTTCAAGCCGAACACGATCGGTTTGCCACTCGACATCGGCCTTTGTCGGCAGCAAGACTACGAAAAGTTCTATGCCGTTACGGAGGCAAATTTCATGAATCTGCGCCAACTGGCTGTTGGTAAACCCGACGACTTTGCCTTGCATGTGTGGAAATGTTTTCAGGTAGTGGATTTGATTGAAGACCTGACCACCAACTCCAGGAAATCCCTGGCAGCATCCATGCAAGAGTTTATAGTAGTCTTTGGGTCTCTTCACGAGGTAATCGCTTTGCGCCTCTAGAAACCTTCCTGCATCCAGGAAATCATTACCAGCATAGATGACGACGACAAAAATATCAGGCTTGAGTGATAGGTATTTGTCTAGGAATCGAGCGTAGTTGTGAGGGCCGTAGTAGCCGGTGCCGCCGTTTATCACTTCAAATTTATGAGGCGGGAATCTTGAGTTCAAATCCGTTTCCAAAAGATTGGGGAAAGATTCAGAATTGTAGAGCACACCATCGATATGAGAGTCACCAGTTACTAACACACGTATGGACTCGAGTGGCTTTCCTTGTTCCGTATCGTGATCCTCTCGAAATCCCAGATTATTAGTTCTGAAGACTAATCGGCCTTTCTCGTGCTCTTTCCAGTCAAATGTCCTAACGGCGTAAGGCCTGTGTATATGGCCGACGATTTTGTCGGGTATATAATAGTCCGACTCTCGCTCTAAGAAATTAGACGACTTGGCAGGATTGCTGTTGAGTCGCATATCTTTGCCAATGTAGGCTAGCACTGCGAGAAAACCCATCGCGAGCAAGAGAGCGGTGATCCTAACCAAGGATTTTCTATTCATCTTTGTCCACAGCGGGTTCGGTTGATTCATGACGTGCCCCTGGTAATTAGTCCACCTGTTGAGCGACTAGTTGCCGTGTTGGACTGCTGACCTTTATCCGGCACTCGTACCTACAATCAGGCTGGCCAATTGCAACGAAGGGACCCAGGGGATTTCAAGTTTAGGGATCCACCTCCTGCGGAGCGAAGCCACGAAGCGGTGTTGACTCTGTTACTGTATCTCCCTTGTCTTTCTCAAGTCAGACATCATGCCAAGTCCCTCCAACCCAATCATGTCATTCCCGAAGGCTTTTATCGGGAATCCAGTTTCTTTGTTTCCCCGTTTTCGGATGGATCCCCGATTAGTAACGTCGGGGATAACGGAGTAGAATTCAGGGGTATTCTTTTCGTTCAATAATTTTTATCGTTCAAATGATCCAAAGACCGTCGGAAGGAAAATGAATTTTAAACGGCCTTTTTGACTGACCCGCAAAGTACCAAAGAACTCTGTGAGGGGGCAATTAGGGATCTCCGCTTTCTGAACGGTGGGAGTTCACCCTACGAGAAGGGCCTGACCGGCCTATTTTCCTAGGATCGGGCCAGGCATGGCGAGCCATGGTGGTGTGTGGGCTTGGGCAACAGGCAAAGAGGTGTGTTGGCTCGGCAACGGAACCGGAATCCAGGACTGATCCCTAGCCTTTTCAGTTCCTTCTCGAAGTCCCTCTCGTCGGGCAGGCTGTCCGCTGGCGTCATCGGGTTGTCGGAAGAGGTTGGTTTGTCCTGGCTCATAGCGTTTCCCCCTTTCAAATAATGCGCTTCTTCCTGGGTCACACTGTCACGCATGGCCGAGGTGATCGGAAGGACAGTATAATTGGTTTAATCAAAAGCCTGACTCCTCACGGAGTTGGGATTTTTTGTTTGTAGGGGTCCTTATGAAGGAAAGGGGGCTACGGGTTGACAAGTGTCGGTTGATTCTTTTGAGGGAGGATTGGATTATTTCGGCGAAAGGCGTAGCATACGGCCACGTAGAAGATATAGACAGGGAGAACATATGGCGGTGTAGGAAAGAACCTTCTTGACCGGAAGAAAAGAAATGGTTGAGGAGGGTTTTTAGCGGATGCAACAAGCCTTCGACCAACATGGAACTCTCTCCAGAGGTTCCCTTGCAAAGTTAGATTGGCCGAAGATGATAAGGTAAATAACTCACATGAAAAACCAACACCCAGCTACCAACGTCACCGTTTTCCCTCTGAAATTATCAGTCACGCCGATTGGCTGTACCATCGATATTTGGAAGTGGAATTTTTTCCGGACCTAGGTTGACGATTGAAAAGGAGAACCTATGGAGTGGAGAGCTAGTCATATTTTAGTTAAAGAAAAAGGGTTAGCCGTCGAACTGAGAAAACGCATTAAGAGCGGC
>QIDY01000102.1 GCA_003228495.1 Nitrospirota bacterium | reverse complement strand
TGTTGGCGAGCAATGCGGGTCATGCCGCGAATGGGATTCACGACAAAGGGATGTCCGACTAATTGCAAGGCATGAAAGTCTCCGGGGCTGTCACCATAGGCATAACTTCGACTCAAATCCAGGTTATATTGAGCCGCAAGCCGTTCGATATATCGCCCTTTTCCTTCACCATAGGGTAATGGAGCAAAGACACGGCCGGTATACAGACCAGATTGGGTTTCTAACTTGGCACCGAAGACCAATGGCACGCCTAACTTCTCGGCCAGGGGTTTCACCAAGCATTCAGGCGATCCACTGACGACCGCGACGACATGCCCTGAATTTTTGTGGTGAGCAAGGCGGCCCAAGGCCCGAGAGGCCACGCGTGGCCATACAAATAATTCCACATAGTCGTTGGCAAGCTGTTCAATATGGGAAACGTCTTGTCCAAGAAGATACAGTTTATTCCGACGGAGAGGACTTAACGAAAGGGGCGGTATATGACGAAGAGCATATCTAAAACTATTCCACAATGCAGGCCATCCCACCACTCCGTCTTGCCACAAATAACGAAAAAATCCTATTTCAATAGAAGGTCCTGGGACTAACGTATTGTCCATATCAAAAAACGCCCCAACCCAATGTTGGGAATGTGCGAGAGGTGCAGGCGATGAAGAAGAGGGAGTCATAATAAGTCAGAACGAAAGTGAACAAGGGATAAAGAGTTCATGGCGATGTTGAAAATTATCACGCGATCGACGTCAACAGCCAAGGGAATGGTCAAAAAAGTTCGTCCAGCAAGGCCGCAGCCTTTTTGACGCGCGGAGCGTACTCTCAGTACGTGAGCACGACAAAATGGCGACCTACCTGCGCGTAGCCGCTTCGGCGAAGGCAGGGAACGCCGCTGGCGGCTTTTTTCAACATTCCCTTAATGGCGATTCTATCCGCCCTACGATGCGTTGACAAGGACTCCTGGAGGTTTCATAATCGTTGGAGCGAGTGCCGAAGTGGTGGAATGGCAGACACGCACGTTTGAGGGGCGTGTGGGGGTTTCCCCATGCGGGTTCAAGTCCCGCCTTCGGCACCAATTCCCTACCGATTGCAAACTCACTCCGTATTTTGAAGAGAAAGAGCAGGGTGGGCATGGTTCGCCAAAGTTTTGTTGGCGGATGATGAATCCACTCCCTGTTGTCGTCATTCCGGCAAGTCGTTGGCCGGAATCTCTTTTGATAATTCTGGGAAAGATGCCTGCCAAAAACCTGCAGACACGATCAAGCCTGGAAGGACAGACCTCTCCTGTCTAATGATGGGTGGCGGACCATGCCTATCCAAAGCATGACTTTTGATAGACTGATCTTCAGAGGGCAAGATTAAAATGGTATACCAATACAGTAGGAATTATTATTGAGAAAGGGTTGGTCCAATGCAGGTAAGTCGTATGACTGAGAAGGGACAAATCACCATTCCGAAAGAATTGCGAGAGAACATGGGTTTGCGCCCTGGTGGTCACGTGGAATTCCGAGCCCTCAAAAAAGGACTAGAAGTGCGAAAGCATATGAAGCCTGGGCGGTTTGCCCAATACAAAGGGTTTCTCGGGGCCCTCAAGGGGAAAACGTCTAAAGAATTGCTGGAAGAGATGCGGGGGCAATGATTAGGGCGGTCGATACCAATGTGCTCCTAGACCTGTTAATTCCAGGCTCCTCCGCGATGGATTCGGCGGTGGATCAACTAGAATGGGTAAGTACCGTGGCTATTACCACACCTACTTCCCCAACCTTTCCCTTCTGCCCTAACTTTAAACGAAGCAAAAAAGAGAAATGAAGCACGGATGGTATTCACGAAGGGTGTTTCCCAGGTTGTTGGACTGGAGCATGAAGCAGGCCGTCTTAGGGCTCCTCAGAGAGTCGGTGTTGGCGCAGGCGACGGGGACTGTGTTGGAAATAGGATTCGGGACGGGAGTGAATCTTCCGTATTATCCCGGAGCCATTGGGTCCATTATTGCTATTGATCCAAACCCGGGGATGATTCCGTTTGCTTGATCTCATTCTTCCAATGGGAAACCTTTGGTTAGATGGAGTATCGCTTCGGCAGAACAACTTCCCTTCCCCAATAACGGGTTTGATACAGTCATGAGTACCTTGACCCTTTGCAGCATTCCTCGGATACCATTGGCTATCCAGGAACTCTATCGTGTATTGAAGCCTGGTGGTAGGCTTTTATTTTTGGAGCATGGTCAGAGCCCTGACCGCTCTGTCCGTTGCTGGCAGGATTGGTTGACTCCCTATTGGAAACATGTCGGAGATGGGTGTCATCTCAATTGAGCCATGGCTCATTTGATTCAAGCCCAATCCTGGTCAATTCCTTCTCTTAAGACGTTTTACCTGCCCAAGGTTCCAAAACCCTTTGCCTATTTCTATCAAGGTTGCGCTGTGAAACCGCGTTGATTTCAGGAGGAATGTTGTCAATCCTCACCCCTGCCTTTTTCAAATTGCTCCTCTCATTTTTGGCTTGGGGTATTCCCTACTTGATTTTTCACCCTCACCTTGGTCCTCTCCCTGGAAGAGAGAGGAAAAAGCTTAAAAATATCTCCTCATTACCCTTCCATTCTTTTGCTTTTCTTAATACATTGAATGGACGGAGTGGTTTCGTGCGTCCATTTTGGTCTCATCGTTTGCGATTTTTGTGAAATCAGTAGGAGATCACTGTGAGCTTCGATCCTTTAATGAGGCGGTGGCGGGTCTCCTTCACCATCGTTTTGTTCCTATGTCTGTTTATCTTTTGGACCCCGTCTAGGGGGTTGGCGGATGAAGTCACTGACTCCACAGGTCCAGGAAGTGCTGATGAGGCCAAAGAGCATTTGCGGCTTGGGATCGATTTTTTTCTGACCGATGAATTGGACGTGGCGCTTGATGAGTTCCGCGAGGCGGTTCACCTACAGCCGGACTACGCAGGCGCTTACCACAATCTGGGTGTGGCCTTAGCCAAAACTGCAGATTTACACGGTGCGATTACCGCCTGGACTGAGGCGGAACGGTTGGATCCTGAAACCTTTTCGTTACGGTATTCCCTGTCGGCGCTGGTTTCTTATAACTATGGCGTGTCCTTGGTCCGGGCCGGGAAGCTTGTGCTGGCCATGAAGGAGTGGCAGACCGCACTTCGCATGCAGCTAAATTTTCCAGAAGCCCACTATGCGTTGGGTTTGGGTTTTTTAGCGAAACAGAATCCGGCTGTGGCCGCGGCCCACTTTCAGTCGGCCCTTTCTTGGGCGCCAGATTGGATCCAGGCACATGTGGCGTTGGGGATGGCTCACTTTGAATCCCATGAGTATGACTTGGCGAGGACAGTTTGGCTGAAGGCCCTGGCATTGAATCCGGGTGAGGCTAGGACCCATGCCAATCTGGGTCTGCTGGCTGTCCAGGAAGGGAATTATCAAGAAGCCATCGAATATTCTCGTCAAGCGGTGGATCTTCAACCTGATTTGGTTCCTGCGCATTTCAATTTAGGTATCGCGTTATTGGAAAAAGGGGAGGTGCGGGCGAGTGTGGAAGCATTCAAGCATGCGCTGGCTTTAGATACCCGCATGACGCCCGCTCAGTTGTTGCTCGGAGTGGCATGGAGTCGTATGGGCGATTGGGCGCAAGCGGCGCATAACTGGCGAGATGCTATCCAGCAGGATCCGTTTGGCCAAGATACGTTTTGGCTTCATTACAATTTGGGAATGGCACTGACCGCAATGGGAAATTTCAAAGATGCGACAAAAGAATTTCAATGGGTGATTGGGCAGCGGCCCGAATGGGCTCAAGGTTGGTCGCAGTTAGGCTTCACTCTGATGTCTCAGCGGCGGTGGAGTGAGGCGGTGGCGGCGCTTGAAACGGCTGCTCAAATGCAACCCGACTGGGCCCATCTTCATTTTGCGCTGGGGAATGCGCATGTCGAGCAAGGGGACTTGGCCTTAGCGGTCCAGGCTTTTCGGGAGGCGGTCAGAATTACCCCGAACTTTGTGGATGCGCTGTTTCATTTGGGTATCGTGCTTAGGGCTCAGAATCATTTGAGGGAAGCCATTGATCCGCTTCGTCAAGCTGCCGAGGGGGGATCACGGGAAGCCCAGGGACTGTTAGCCTCCATGTATGTGAATGGCAATGGGATCGATCGCAATGTGCCTTTGGCGATGTTGTGGTGGTCTCGAAGTAGTCGTGGATCGATTCCTGACATGATTACTCGAACGGCTAAAAATCAGCTGGCCCAATTGCGCCGGAGGCTTCACCGACAATCCTTTACTTCGACCGAACGCCGGGATGTGCTGACGGGATTTGGGTTGATCCGACAAGATCTTGCCAATCAAGCCCCTCTTCAAGTGTCGGCGGATTCATGGCTCGAAGATGCTGTTCTCTGGGATCGCGTCGCTTCCCCAAGAATTGTTCTTCAGTGGATGATTGAGAGGGCGTTGGCGTTGGATGAGTTGGTCCAGGATACGTTACGCGTGTGGTTCGTCGATGGCGTGGTGGGGCAATTTCCTCCGCATCATTCTTCCCTTCAACAGTATTGGCTTCAGGTTGCGAAGGAAGGGGATCGTGTTGGGTGTGAGTTTATTGAGACAACCATGCCCAAGGAAAAATTTCCTGCAGTACGTCAAGCCTGTCAGTCGATAAGGAACTAACCATGTTCACAAGTGAATCATGAGTAAGCCGCGTATAAGTCCTCAAGCAAGAAATGTGTTGTGGTCCATGGCTTTTGCGATGGGTTGCACGGTGATAAGTTTTGGTTTCTCACAGATCTTTCCACAAGGAGAGCGATGGCTTGCCGACTGGCAGCTGTCTCATCGGCCTTCTCAACCGGTTGCGTCTTCGATTGTCCTGGTTCGAGC
Source organism: Nitrospirota bacterium (assembly GCA_003228495.1). GTDB lineage: Bacteria > Nitrospirota > Nitrospiria > Nitrospirales > UBA8639 > Nitrospira_E. The sequence continues at coordinate 4,458 of QIDY01000102.1, read as the reverse complement.
AGAGGAAAATAGCTCAGCCCTTTGTGGAGCGGGACGATGGAATCTCATTGTTTTGCAGGACACCTTCTTAGCTCTCCGTCAGGCAGGGGCGTCGGTCATCGCCCCGATGATGAATGGCTTCATGCCCATTCCGTCCGAATGTGGAGGCCTAACCGGGCTGGTGCAATTGGCGGAGGTGACGAAACACGTGGGATCGGTAGTCTATCCTGATTCGGTCCCTCCTGCCCTGGCGCAGGCGGCAGTCCGAACCGGCTCTCTAGGGTTGCCCTCAAATGAAAAAGAGCGGGTCGGAGGCTTCACATTCAACTCCTCTTCTTTACATTCTCCTAGCTTGCCATTTGGAGTAGCCGTTGCCTCCTTATTGACAACTCAGGCCCTGGCGCCGACAGCAGGCTCTTCTCTCCATATCTCAAGGACCATGCCTAAAAATAGGAAGGCTCTCTTTCCTACCCGATCATTCACGGATGTTTGGAAGTTCGTTCAAGCAGGAAAACGGGAAGAACTTGCTCGTCTTTTTCAAGGGAAAGTGGTGTTCCTCTATTCGGATTCATCCGTGGGTTTGGGGCCTTCCACTGCAAAGGAAACGAGTCTTTCGCTTGCCTTTCTCCATGCGAAGCTGGCCAATGCGTACTTGACCGACTCATGGGTGGTGCCGGCTCCATTTGTTGTTGTCTTTTTTATGACGGTGGGTCTGGGATGGCTTGCTATTGTACCCATGTTTCGTGAGATAGCTCTGAGTCGTCTCGATTTCTTCATAGGGTTCGTCATTGTGTTGTTTGCGAGTGGTTTTCTCTTTCTCGGATTCCAGTGGAGTTGGATATGGCCGCTTTTCAGTATGGGGCTCGCTGTCGGAATGACCATTTTCGGAGTGGCGGTTTGGGGGTTTTTGCAGTCTCGGGCGACCGTGCAACAACGCATTGTCCAGGGGGAACAGCAATTAGCGAGGCTGGAACAGAAACTAGTGGGGAAGCAACATTATGTTCGACAGTTGAATGGGCAACTGTACGATGCCCAGCTTCAGACGAATCAATCCGTGACCGTGATCGAAGAATTACAGATATCTCAGGAGCAGGCTCTTTCCCAATTGGGAATTTCTCAAGGCGAGATTAAACAGACCCGTCGGAAGATTGACCGCTTGCAAGAAGAATTACACGATCTTCGTCAACACGTACCTGTATCTCTCCCTCATTATCCTTCTGAGCCTCCAACTGTCGATCACCAAGAGCTGATTCAAGAATGTGAAGCTCACCAAATTGTGACTCGTGATCCAGTCGTTTTTCAGCTTTTTCAGAATCTGAAGAAAGCTGCGGCGACGCATATTCCCATTTTGTTGTTGGGTGAAACTGGCACCGGCAAAGAAGTGTTTGCCAAAGCAGCCCATGCTCTGAGTCCTCGTCGGCAAGGTCCTTTTATCTCCGTGAATATGGCGGCGATCCGCTCAGAATTATTTGAGGGGGAGTTATTTGGTCATGTGAAGGGGGCATTTACCGGAGCGGTAGGCCGTACTGGTTTTTTAGAGTCCGCACATGGCGGAACACTCTTTTTGGATGAAGTGGGTGACCTTCCGGTTGACCTACAAGCCAAACTGCTTCGGTTTTTAGAAGATGGGGGATTTCATCGAGTGGGACAGAGCTGTGTCACTCACGTCGATGTTCGGGTTATTGCTGCGACCAATCGGGATCTTCAACAGGATGTACATGTTGGGCGCTACCGGGAAGATTTGTATTATCGATTACGCAGTATTGTCTTAACACTTCCCCCTCTTCGTACGCGTAGCCAAGCCGATCATTTTCTATTGGCCCAGTCGTTCTTACAGCACTACGCACACTCACAACATCGAACAGATTTAGCTTTCACGCAAGGGGCGCTGGATGCGATCATGGTGCATCAATGGCCAGGTAATCTTCGCGAGTTGCGACAGACTGTTGCGCAAGCTGTCGTTTTGGCAACCGGACCTCTGATTACTGAAGCAGATTTGAATTTAGATGTGCTCCAACCGTTGGTGAGTGAGGATAATTGGGAAAAGGAAGATTTGGGGCGGCGAGAAGACGCCATGGTGTTAGATTGTTTGCGGCATCATAAATTTGAGATGCAAGCCACAGCTGCAACCCTTGGTTGGGATCGGGGAACGGTGACCCAGCGACTGAAAGGGCTGGGGTTTCAGGCACTCATGGAATATCAAGGGGATGTCCATGCGGCTGCACGATCATTGGCCGGTGACGAGAGATTTGTTCGAGTGGTTGAGCGGCGCCTGCGGGAATATGCGAATAATTTGGCGCCCGGCTCAAAACGTTACGGGTCGGTTGAGGAAGCCATAGTAGACTGCCGAAAACGTTTTCGAAATTTGCCGGAGCGACATTTCCCAGCCGTCGAGCAATTGCTTCATACGCGTTTCGCTACACGGTGAAATGTGGAAAGAAAAAAGTGAGAAGGCAGCTTTGTGAAACGCGCCTTTTACCTTCTCACTTTTCCCTTCTTTCTAGGCTGGAACAAACTTCAAGGCTGCTGAATTGATGCAATAGCGCAATCCGGTTGGCTGTGGCCCGTCCTCAAAAATATGCCCCTGGTGGCCGCTACATCGCGCGCAATGCACTTCGGTCCGAGGATAAATAATTTTCCAATCCGTTCGAGTTTCTACAACCTTTTCGGAAATAGGCTGCCAAAAACTCGGCCAGCCAGTTCCACTGTCAAATTTTGTCTCTGAAGAAAAGAGCGCCAAGGCACATCCTGCACATTCGTAGGTCCCGTTGGCTTTGTTGTCATTATATTCATTCGTGAATGGCCTCTCGGTCCCCTCGTGTCGTAGAACTTGGTATTGTTCAGGTGTGAGGAGAGCTTTCCATTCCTCATCGGTTTTGGTGATTTTTTGCATGTTCGAATTCTCGGATAGAGGGTTACTAGCTGCCAAAGATATGCCTAAGGATTTGGCGAGTACTCCTAGGCTCAACGCGACACCAACTTTCATGAGATTCCTCCTATTCAGCGACATATGAGACCTCCTTTGGGCTTGTTGTAGATCGATAGCACGTGTCCGCATCTCCTGAAACGCGGTTTCCAATTTTGACCTACGTTTACAGTCTACCAGAAGTTTCAATTGTTACGGAAATCTTGCCGAAACCTTTGACGCAACTCCGAATTTTTTTTACACTACAAGAGACTCAAATTACATAAGAAGAGGAGAAAATGGCGCCAGGAATAGTTAAGAATAGTGTAGGAAAAGGCATGTAGCCAAGGTTTAGCCACACTGGGAAGGAAGGAGTTGTTATGGATGAACAATCACTGGATGTCAAAATCGAAAGCCGAAATGTTGGGATGACTCCACGCTGGAAGACCGAAATTGAACGGCGTGTCGCGGCCTTGCAAATGGGAATCATTCATATTACACATGCTCGTGTCACGCTCACCAAAAATGCCCATCATAAAAAAGGTGCGGATAACGCCGAAGCCTTGGTCGTAATTACTCTGCCTCGCAAGCGGACGGTTACCGCCAGAAAAGAATCCAAAACCTTTGAAGAGGCCATCCGGGCAGCCTTTCTAGCCGTCGATCACGAATTGGAAAAAATCGAAGAAAAGCGTGTAGCCCGTTCCGCCAAAGCAGCCGGCAAAAAATCTCAAAAAAGGGAAGCGCTGTCGGTGGCTTGATGGTGTAAGACCTTACATCGCAATTATTTTTCTCCCCTTCCCAGCAAGTTGTAGCGGGTGGGCGATCTGCCTACTCGCTACTTTCCCCTCTCTCATTCGACAATTCGACCAGAAATTCTTCTAAAAACCGAAGGGATACGAAAAAGGCCGTGATTATATTTCTACGGTATGGGAACCTTGCTTTGACAACATGGAAAAGGAAGAGACTATTAATTGACATATAAAGTAGGAATTCATACATTTAAAGTATGAAAACTACCATATCTGAAAAGGGACAAGTGACGATCCCTAAGCCCCTTCGTGACCGGTTAGGCCTTCTCCCCGGGCAGGTGTTGGATTTTCGAGAAGAGAAAGGCAGATTGGTGGAAGGCTCAGACGACAGATCCCGTGGAAGCCGTGTTTGGCATCTTACAAGCCAAGCAAACCACTGACAAAACCATGACCACCTTGCGTGGGAAACCGGATCCTCGGTGATCGCCGCCGTTGATACGAATGTCCTTATTGCTATTTTTGCGACCGATCCCATTCATGGGGTTTCTTCAAAAGAGGCCATTCGATCCTGTATTTATCAAGGATCTTGAGTGGCCTGTGAGGTTGTGGGGGCTGAGGTTTCAGCCGTCTTTCCTTCGGAAAGTAGCGCTCAGGAGGCTCTACAATCTTTGGGAGTGCAGTTTTCCCCTTTAGGGCTTGAAGCCTCGTTGTTTGCTGGTCGCTTGTGGAAGGACTATCGGCAAAAAGGCGGACGGCGAGACCGCATGGTTGCTGACTTTCTCATCGGAGCCCATGCTCTATACCATGCGGATGCGTTGCTGACTC